>DAMDCT010000052.1:3384-8511 GCA_032091455.1 Oscillospiraceae bacterium
GAGCAGATTTGGAGATAATTGTTTATTTGTAAATTCTTATAACGTAAACTTCTATTTTTTTAACCCAATGGAACAGGATGTTAGAGATTTAGTGTCTAATGTTTATAAAGAATTGATTACTAAATATGATATTGACGGAGTGAATTTTGACTATGTGCGTTTTCCTGAAGCTAATGGTCGAAATGAAGCAGGAATTATAAATGACTTTGGCTATAATGAAAATATTGTTAATGCTTACAAAGCCAAGTATGGAACTGACCCATACAAAATTAATGAAAACCATAAAGAGTGGAAGCAATGGTGTCACTTTAGGGCTGAATTTATCAACACTTTTGTATACAGAACTACTTCTGAACTAAAAGCAATGAATAAAAATATTAAAATATCTGCTTCTGTTATTTCAGATTATGAAGAAGCTCCTTTGAAAAAATATCAAGAAACAATAGATTGGGTTAGCAAAGGATATATTGACGAAGTTTTCACTATGTCTTATTATTTAGATGCAAAACCTGTAGTGGATGATGCTTTACTTTCTAAACAAAAAATCAATAATATGTCTTATTCATCAACGGGAATCGGAGCGTTTATGGGTTTGCAATTTGATACTATAACCTCACAACTTAGTGCTATTAGAAACCAAAACACAGCTAGCAGTGCGATATTCTCTTTGCATGATATTAGAGTGAATAACATGGGACCTAAATTTAAGGATAGCATTTATAAAACACAATCGGATGCTATGCCCGAAGATATTAATAAATCAATTGTTGCTATTCTAAACAACATTAAACGCAAAATATCCGATATATTTATTACACAAACTACAGATAAATTAACTAGTTATCCTGTTGAAGCCATAGATACAGTGATTGGAAAATTATCTAAATCTAATTATACAGTTGCTGAAACTAAAGATCATATTCAATCCATTAATGGCTTATTTACTAAAGTTACTAATAGTAATATTAAAGGAGAAGCTAAAAATATTATTATTAAAGATTTAGAGAGATGTGTCTATCTACTAAATGTTCATGTAAATAGACAGGAATTTTTAGATAAACAAAGTATTTATAGTCTAGACATTGAATATGACAACAAGAATGCTAAAACAAATGAAAATGCTAGCTTTAGAGTGCGTGCTACAATAAAACATCCTACTTATATTTCTATAATGTACTTAAACCAAGACCAATATAAGATAACAGCACTAACAAATAACGTTTCATTCCAAAACAATGATAGTATAAACTTTAAAAACGATGAAAATGCGGTAGTGAAAATTGAAATGACAGATAAATTCAAGTTAGGTACAATTCCACAGACAAGAAGTTTTACTTTTACTACAAATTTCAAAAGCTGTATTCCTGTTGATTATCCTGATTATTCAAATAATCAGATTATACACCCTGCAACACCTAACCCAGTTGAGCCTGAAAAACCAACTGAAACAATTCCTACTGATAAAGTTGTTCAAGAAATTAACAGTGGAACAGTTAACGTATCTGTAGACTTAACAAAACCTGATATAATCAGCAAAGATATTATTAGAGCTGCAAAAGACCAAAATAAAGCTGTCACATTTAACATTGTTGATGAAAATGGTAAACTACAATATTCATGGGTTATTGATGGTAAGAACGTTAAGGATATTAAAGATATTAATCTTGAGTTAAAGATATCTGAAATTAAAGAAGCTCAAAATCTAGCTATTGATAAGGCTTCTAACAAAGCAAATGGACTTGTACTATCATTTAGCCATAGTGGAAGCTTGCCAATTAATACAAATGTAAAAGTATATGTTGGAGATAAATTTGCAAATGGGGATAAGCTATTCTTCTACTATTTCAACAAAAGCAAAGGACAAATGGAGAAAATAGCAGATGGGATAGTTGTTAAAGATGGATTTGCAACTGTATCTATTAGCCATTGCTCTGATTATGTTTTAACAAAAACAGCAATTAATAAAATTCCAACTGAAAATACACCTGATACCAAAAATCCACAAACAGGTGATAGTAATCCTATACTTCCAATTGTAATTATAATTGTATTATGTGCAGGTTTAGTAGTTGCTCCAAAAAAGACAAGAGCGTAAGTTAGGTACTGAATGTCGAATTATAGATGTTGAAGGTAATATATTAATTTGGACTCTGTTGAATTATATCAGCAGAGTTCTTTTTAAACAAGTATTACTATTTTTGGTGATGCCGATAATAACAACAAAAATATTCCTTCTGATAGTTAGTGATACTGATAATTTATGAATGTAGAAAAATAAATGTGTTACATCTTTCACTCTTCTATAGCAATATGAGAGTTGCAAAAAAATAGAGCTCTTGAAACTTCAGATTTTATATTGACAAATGCAGAAGAAATAAAGAATAAAGTTAACGATGTTTATAATCACCGGACGAAAATTAGTTAAATTTGTTCTACTATATTACTACTTGACAATATTCCATATAATTTATAGCTATTATCAAATCAACAAATACTATAAACACACAAGGATGGCTTGAATTTCAAGCCATCCTTTTTACGTGCCAACATACAATTGTAAAGAGAACTATTCTGAAAACTATTTAGTCTAACATTCACATTAAACATTCTATTTATAAATTTTTAAATAATAAGTATAAGAATAATTTTCTAATAAATAAAGAAATATATGTTATAATTATTTTTCGTGTCAAAATTAAATTATAAGGAGTATTTATATGGAAAACAACAAAACAGTGCAAGAAACTATGGTATATGATTGGCTTGAGAATTGGTTAGAGGTTTACGCAAAACCTACAGTTAAGCAACCAACATATTTAACTTATTGGTATTCAATAGTACATATTAAATCGTTTTTATCTGATAAGCCACTCAAAGATGTTAAGGAAATTGATTGTCAAAGAATACTAAACAATATGGCAATTAGAAAATATGCAAAGTCAACAATAATCAAAGTTAAAATACTACTAAAAAGAGCTTTTTATGTTGCTGTAAGAAATGATTATATTACAAAAAATGTTGCAGAGCAACTCACAATTCCACAAGCTTCTGTTAAACGGGTAGTATGTTTAACTCAAGAGGAACAGGTAATAGTAGAAAATGCTTGCAAAGTTACTTTATATGGTGACTTTGCTTTATTTATGTTAAACACAGGTTTGCGCTCTCGAGAAATGCGAGAGCTGAAATGGAGCGATTATAGTGAAGATGATATGGAATTTAAAGTAGTTAACAGTAAGACAGCTGCAGGTGTTAGAACTATTCCATTAATAAGAATTTCAAATGAGATTATTAAAAAACAACCTAGAATAAATGAATATATTTTCAACAATTCTCGTGGATTTCCTGTTAGCGTACAAGTACTTAAAAGATTATACGAAAGATTGCAAAAAATTACAGGTATTAAGAAAATCAACAATCATATATATAGGCATAGTTTTGCAACACGTGCTCTTGAAAGAGGAATGAACTATAAAGTTCTGTCAGAAATTTTGGGACATACAGATATTGCTTTTACTTTGAAAATATACACACATATACAAATACAGTTTTTACATGAGCAGATGAAATTGATGGAGAGAGATTATAATTAATCAATAATGCAAAGTAGAGTATACTCTACTTTTACACATTGATTTATATTAGATTAAGTAAATTTAGAGTTGAGTTACTAATTATTTTACAAAGTGTAATTAAAGTCTTACGTCATTTTTACGTTAGGCTTTAATTAAATGGTATAAAAACCACTCGTCTAATGCATCTGTCAAGTAAAAGTAGACACAGACAATAACCACCACTATACAAACCCTTGTTCAATGCGATATTGAACAGGGGTTTTGTAGTTTAATTTGTAAGATAATCTTTCCTTGTTAAAATATTTTACATAGTCGTTGATAAAGGATGGAATGTGGTCTGTTTCTTTTAAATTAAAGTCTATTTTCATTTCTTCTTTTATCCAACCGTTTAATGATTCAATTATTGGATTATCTGTTGGTGTTCCAGCTCTTGACATTGAACGTTTAATGTTGGATACTTGTTTATGAGCTTCAAAAAAAGCTCTTGATGAGTAGACACTACCTTGGTCTGTGTGCAAAACAACTGGGTGTGTCTGCTTTTTTGTCTTTTCTTTTAATATATCAAGACAATGATAATACGGCAAATTGCTTCCTTGTTTATCAGTAACAGATGAAGCTATTATCTCGTTGTTGTATGTATCCAACATATATGTCCATTCCCATCGTTTGCCTTTATGGTATATACAAGTCATATCAGATACTACAATTTCAAAGGATCTGGAAGCGTTCCATTTACCGTTTATCTCATTATTGAACATGAAATTCTCCTTGCCGTTATTCTTCTTTTTACACTTGGTTGCTTTTGAATATATTCCTGAAAATTTACAACATTTATGGGCTAAATTATCTGAAAACACCCAACCTGTTTCATTTCTTATTAATTGAGCTAGATAATGATATCCTTTAGTTTTATGCTTTTTATGGTGCTCTAAAAGTAATTCTGTTAGCAAAATTCTATCTTGCTCATATTTATTAGTCTTTCCTTTTCTGGACACCCATTTGTAGTAACCAGAACGATTTAAATTCATCATTTTACAGAGATAGCTTACTCCATATTTTTCTTTGAGTGTGTAGATGATTTCATATTCATATCTTTTAAAGTAACGTACTCCTTGTTTACACCAACTCCCCTCACAATGTAGCCTTTTTTTAATCGTTCATTTTCAATTTCCAATTTAGCTATCATTAATTTTAAATAATCAATTTCTGATAGATTATTACTTGTATGTAGTGGTGCAAAAGCATTACCAGGTCTAGTTTTGGGATTAAATGCGGAATCACCATTAATCGAATATAATTTTAACCAGTGGCAAATCATACTGCGGTCAGCATTATGTATTTTTTCTAATTCTCTTACAGAAATATGATCTTCTAAGTGCTGTTTGATTATTTCTAACTTCTGTTCCTTTGTCCATATTCGTTTATGTTGTCCTTTTTTCATATTATCTTCCTCCCATTTTTATTTTAACACATAAACAAAGGGTAGACTACATGGTGGTTTTCCATGTGTCTACCTTTAGTTTACTACTGCAGAACAAACAGGCATTGATAATGT
>DAMDCT010000052.1:8521-9808 GCA_032091455.1 Oscillospiraceae bacterium
AGACTTGACCTGTGTATTTGGAAATGCACTGGAAAATGCTCTTGAAGGCTGTCTCCGGCTACCAAATGATGCACAACGAGAAATTAACGTTATTGCAAAATACATGGATGGAAGATTGCGTATACAGGTTGAAAACAGTTGTCATGATGATATTGTATTTGAAGGAGAACTGCCAAAAACACAAAAACAAAACGGTGGGACAGGGACACAAAGTATAATTTATACTGCCGAGCGATACGACGGAACTTCTGGTTTCTCGGTCAGCAATGGTAAATTCTATACACATATTGTATTCAACTCAGAAAGTGCAAAAATTCAATAAGCAAAACAGTAAAAGGAAGTTACCAAGCAATTGATAACTTCCTTTTTTTTACAAAAAACAGGCAATTACCCCTTAAATGATGGCAATTACCCCAAAAACGGTTTTTACCTCTTATTTGTGTTACAATATAAAGTAAATATATGACAGAGTTCATGTAGAAAAAGTAACTATAAAAATAAGATTAGGGGAAAAGAAATAATGAAAATGAAAAAAGTAAATGGGAAGAAAATTTGGTCATTCGTCTTAGCCATACTAAGCAGTAAAAACAATGTACCTATTAAGTACTCAAGCATTACTTAATATGACATATAATTTTAAAACATAAGAGGGAGAACACATTTATGAAGAAAAGAATCAAATCTATCTTATCAATGGTCCTAGCAATCAGTATGATACTAGTGCCGACAACATCTGTATTCGCAGAAGGCATACCAGGACCCGGAGACCCGGGTTATGTACGTGTTACAGGTATAGACTTAACTTCGTTCTCAACTTATATGGCTGTAGGAGGAACACAGCAGATAGTAGGAAAAACAGTTCCATCTAATGCCACTGATCAGGCTATTACATATGAAGCCTACAGTGCAGACGACTCAGCTATTGCAACTATAACTGCAAGTGGTTTAGTTAATGCAATCAAGCCGGGAACGGCAAAGTATTGGGCTATAACAGAAGATAAGGCAGAACCATTTACTATATTTGTGGGAACATCAGCTAAACCTAAGCCTGGTGAGCCGGGTTACATATCTGCTACAGGTATAGAATTTATTTCGGGTGCATCAAGTTATATGACTGTAGGCGAAACGCAGCAGGTACGAGCAAGAGTAACTCCATATAATGCCACTAATCAGGATATTACCTATCGAGTACATTCACAATATGACCCAAATATTGCAACTATAACTCCAAGTGGTTTCATTACTGCACTCAAGCCTGGAAACACAGTGTTTTGGGTTACCGGATAT
>DAMDCT010000052.1:10007-13758 GCA_032091455.1 Oscillospiraceae bacterium
ACAACTGGAACTCTACCATTGATTATCACACCGTTGGATGCAGATATTGCAGATAGTTTAAGATGGAGTAGTTCAGAACCTTTAGTAGCGACAGTGGATCCAGTAACGGGTTTAATTACTACAAAAAGGGTTGGAGATACTACTATAACGGTTGAGGTCGTTATAAATGGTATGAGTGTAATAAAAGACACCTGCCTCCTAACTGTCACTGATAACTCAGTGGTAACTAAAACATACACTGTAACCTATAATTCAAACGGTGGAAGTGGCTCAATAGCCCCACAAACAACCAATGTGGGAACAGCAACAACGATTGCTACAAATACATTTACACGCACAGGCCACACTTTCAAAGAATGGAATACTGATGCAACTGGCAACGGAACAAGCTATGCAAATGGCATAAACTATAATGGGTCAGCAAGTATGACTCTTTATGCTCAGTGGACAGAAGATACATTCAATGTTTCAGGAACAGTTGAAGATGACAAAAAAGTTGTCGTTTCTGAAGCAGATGTTAAGCTAATGAAAGGTAACAAACAAATTGGCGAAACCGTAAAAACTGGTCCAGATGGTAACTTCACCATTTTAAATGTTCCAAATGGCACTTATAATCTTGTAGTTAGTAAAGATGGTATCATTGTTACAACAATTATTGTAATAAGCGGCAATGACTATGCTACTGGTACTATCATGCTACCAAGTGGTAAGACTAATAGTATTGTTGAAGTAAAACCAAACACACCACAAATTGTTGTTGGTAATCTTGAACAGCAGTTTATTAAAGAAGATAGAAATGTTGTAACAGGTGGTGGTTCAGTTGAAATCAAGCTTGTTGCTGAGAAAAAAAATAATACCGCACCAAACGCAAGTAATATAACAGCTACTGCATCATCAAATGGAAAAACAGTTGGACAATTTATTGATTTATCAGTATTTAAAAAAACAACAGCTTTCAATAAAAGTGCCACAACAACAAAACTTAGCGAACTACCTACCATAGTTGATTTATATATCCCACTTGATAAAGAACTTCAAGGTAAAAGCGATTATGTAATGTATCGTTACCACGGTGATGCAGTCAATGCAATTACTACAGAGGCGAATGCAGATAACGAGAAAATTGAGCTAGTTGATGGCGGAGCGACAATAAAGTTAACTACAAAAAAATTCTCTACCTATGCAATTGCATATAAAGATACAACCAGTAGTGGAGGAACTGTAGGTGGTTCAGAACATAATTTCTCTGTAATTGAAAAGTTAATTATTGATTTGCCATCAGTAGATGATTTCAAAAATATCAATCTTCCTGAATTTGAAAAAATAGAAATAGAATACAAAAGACTTACCAATGATGAAAAATTAGTGATTGACGAATTTTTACACAAAAAATATAAAGCAATAGCAAAATTAGCTGAAGCTATGCGCAAAGAAGTAGCGAAACCAGTTGTAATAAAACCTACACCTGTAATAGCTCCAACACCTAAGCCAACTAAAAATCCAAAAACAGGTGATGAGACACCAATGTCATTACCAATAACATTCGTAACTTTGGGATTAGCATTGATGGCTTTAGGATTTTACTTAAAAGGAAAAGGCAAGCAGCAAGCAGCTGAATGATGTAAACTTAATTTAACAAAACAAGGTGACTATATCGAGTAAATCGGTATAGTCACCTTGTTTATGTTTGTGGAGGTTATTTGACGGTTCCTTGTTTATAGAAATAAATAATCCATTGGTGTCTGCATATAACAAACCTCTTACTTGAAGGCAATTGTTAATTGCTTTTTTCAGCAGGAGTTGAAAATATTTTTGATATCTATTTTGCAAATAACTGTTAAAGCATAAGTGAATTTAAATTTGATTAGCAATCCATAACAATCCCAACTTCGCATTATGTTTAAAGTGGAAAGCAGAAATTCAATAGAATTGATTATTTATTTAATATGAGGAGGAATTCAAATGAGTAAATATGAAAATGCAATGAACATCATGACCGAACGATTTGGCAAAGACAGCCTTATCGCGATAGCGACAACAGACGGTAACCGCCTGTATAACCGTATGGTTGACGCTTATTACGAAGACGGCGCATTTTATGTTAGTACATATGCGCTCTCAAATAAAATGAAACAAGTTGAGTCAAATCCCCAAGTCGCTGTTTGCGCCGTTGACTGGTTTAGTGGTCGCGGCAACGGTCGAAACCTCGGTTGGGTGTTAGACCCCAAAAATGCCGAGATTAGATCAAAACTGCGCGAAGCGTTCGTATGGTATGACGATGCGAACAGCGAGCAAGACCAGAACTGCTGTATTCTTGAGATTCGTCTTACAGACGGCATGCTGATAAAAGACCGCCATGCTGTACGCTATCAAATTGATTTTACGAATAAGTCATCGTTGTTGAGCGAGAACTGGGGAGAGTTTAAATAGAGCCACCTCGACATAATTATGTGGCTGTCTGTGGTTTTGGCATTTTGAGCATAACTTGTAGCTTATTAATTCGACTCAGTTTCACATTATGTTTAAAGTGAATAGCAGATTATTTATATTTTATGAGTCGAGAACTAGTAACGCTAATTAAATGAAAAATAATCAAAACACAATTCTGAATATAGCTTATATACTATAGGCTTTTATTGTTGTATAAAAAGGAGCTAGTACATGGAAATTAAAGATAATGTTATAAAACTATGCCTAAAAAATGTTTACTTCATAACCGGAACACCATGCGCTGGAAAAACTACAATTTCACGTGCTTTATCTGGGAAATATGGTTTTGCCATTTATGATGTTGATGAAGAATTTTTGAAACACAAGAGCTTATCAAATAGTATTAACCAGCCCGCTATGAATAAAGAGTTCGCTAATGCGGATGGATTCTTTTTAAGACCATACAGAGAATATGGCAAGCGGCTTGCTGATAATACAAGGGAGCAATTAGATTTCATCGTTACAGATCTTATTAGTATATCAAAAGACCAAATTGTAATTTGTGATTTGCATTTGTCTTTGAATGAAGCTATGCAGATTACGGATGCTGTACATATAGTATTTCTGATTAAGAATCCTAAGAACATAATTGATGATTATTGCAACAGGCCAGATCACGATGACTTCAATCAGTTTATTAACAGTGCATCAAACCCAAGTCTTGCTAAAGCAAACTGTGATAAAACGCTTGAGTTAATTAATAAGGAAAAGTATGAGCCGATTAAAAAGAGTTTGTATTTTTGGGTTGAAAGGGACAGCAATAGTACTGTAGAAAAAATACTGCGTATGGTAGAAAACCATTTTGGTTTTAAGCCTACTACATAACATTGTAAGTGAGATTATGAGCATTATCTTTAGTAACGTGAACTTCCCATTATGTTTAGAGGGACAAGCACTAAATAGCAATAAGCGTTCTTTGTATCGTAGCAATAATGAGAAGTCAAAATACGAATAAATGAGGTGGAACGAGATGGATTACATAAAAATAAATTCCGAAGCATGGGATAAGCATGTTGAAGCTGGTTATTCATGTACTGTACCTGTATCAAGCGAAGTAATAGAAAAAGCTAAAAATGGGGAATAGGAGGTTGTATTGACAGCTAATAAGCCAGTTCCTAAAAGTTGGTTTCCAAGCAAACTATACGAGAAAAAGGTTTTATTAATTGCTGGTGGAGGAGGTCAACAAGGTCCCATTTTAGCGGCTATTGGAGCCAATGTAACTGTTTTTGACAACAGTAAAAAGCAATTAGAACAAGATGAA
>DAMDCT010000052.1:13768-16014 GCA_032091455.1 Oscillospiraceae bacterium
CAGAACGGTTCAAGGAAATATGCAAGATTTATCTGCGTTTGAAGATGCTTCATTTGATTTTATCATGCAATTTGGGGGTGGTTGGGTTGACTCCGTGTTACCTGTTTGGAAAGAAGCTTATAGAGTATTGAAAAAAGGCGGTATCATGGCGGCAGAACATAATAATCCCAGTGACAGCATTTTCGACCTTGAGGAAATGGAAAAGGGAAACTTTATTGTAAAATACAAAATGCCATATTCTGATTTGACAAGTCTTGCAAAAGAAGAATTTGAGCGGATAACAAAGAACGAGGGTCTTTATTGGGGACATTCCCTACATGATTTGTTACAAGGACAGATTGATGCCGGATTTTTAATTGCAGGTTTTTATGAAGATATCGGTGCTTCGCCGTTGGATGAATATGCTCCGACGATGTTTGCAACAAAAGCAATTAAGCTGTGACATCATATTATGAGCATAATCTAGTTTAACCAACTTACCATTATTCATAATATGTGAATAGCAGATTCAAGGAAACACAAAGGTATTAGCAAGTTTATATTAGTTTGGGAGGTAGGCAAATGCCAGGTCCAATGATACATCTAATAGTTGCAAAAAAGTTAGACATAACGGAAGTTGTTTATTCTATCTTGGTAACATAGCACCAGATACAGTAAGTGATTGTCAAGCAAAAGATAAAACGCATTTTCGAGATTTGGCTGATAGAGAACCAGCGATTATAGCTCTAGCAAAATTCAACAAACAATTTTGACGAAGGTATGCTTTTACATCTTTATTTTGATTGGAAATGGGATACTATTATTCGCAAAGAATTTATAGATAAAATTGGTGAAGATTGGTTTTCAGCTTACAGAAAAGGAATATCTAAAATAAGTGGTTATGCTTTTCTACATACTGATTGGGCAAAAGATGTTTGGAACAACATAGATAATGTTCCTATAAGTGATTACGGGAGTGTGCCATATGCTACAACTGATGAGCTGAAATTTTTTTTAGGATGATGAGAATGAATTTACTCTTCTACATGCGGAATAATGCAAATTATACTCCACCTGTGGCAAAGACGTTTTAAGTAAAAAAATACAGAAAATTATAGACGTTGTAGTGTTAAAAAAGTCGAATTATGTTTGTAACTTCTTTTACGATGTGTTAAAATAAACTGTAAATTTTAATAGAAACTACATCCATTTTCAAGCAAAAATGATACAGAGAGTGTGAAAATGAAATAGGAGGGAATAAATGATTCGTATTGCAATTTGTGATGATGAGCCGCTAGAAATTAACCGTGCAGAGAACATACTAATGCGATATGCTTTGGAACACCCGCAATATAAAATAAAAACCTATTCTTTTGTCGCTCCATTAGAGCTGTTGTCCCATGTGGAGGAACAGGGTGGATTTGATGTGATGCTGTTAGATGTTTATATGGCTGGAATGTTAGGTACAGATGCAGCACGAGAAATACGCAAGCTTGGGGATGACGCAGAAATTATATTTCTTACCACGTCAAAAGACCATGCGCTTGATGCTTTTGAAGTTAATGCTACACAATATCTAGTCAAGCCATATGAAGAAGTGGCGCTTTTTGCTGCTTTAGATAAGGTTATGCAACGCATAAATGTAGAGAGGCGAGGCGTTATTACCCTCAAGACAGCTGAAGGAATTGCTCGCATTGCGCCGCGAGATGTAGTATTTACCGAAACTGGACGGAATAACTATCAAATTATTCACACAATCCAAGGAAAGAGACTAGAGGTGAGAATGACAGCCTCCGAACTTTTTGAACTTCTTGAACCTAACAAATTTTTCGTTAGGTGTGGTGTATCTATAAATTTGAATCTTAAATATATTAGGCAAATTTCCAAAAATGCCATCACTTTTGATACAGGTGAGTGTTTAGCTTACCCTTATCGTGTTTACAAGAAGCTCAAGGAGGATTTTTTGTTCTTCCAAATGGCAGAAGAGGACTAGAAATGTGGCAATTACAAAATGATAGTTTTTGTACGTTTCTTATGCTAAGATAAAATAGAGAAAGGGATGGATAACTTGTACAATATTATATTAATTTTGTCATTCTTAGAATCCATTATCGGTTTTATGTTGATGTCATCCTCTACGATGGTCTTTCGCGAGCCCGTAAAAAAACGAATCGTGACAGGATTTATTGTGATGTTCTGCGGTAGAGGTTATTTTTTATATAGGTCTGTTGTCAATGGCATCGAAGTAATGGATGCTTTCAATGTCA
>DAMDCT010000052.1:16049-19647 GCA_032091455.1 Oscillospiraceae bacterium
GATAACTTTTTTGTGTCCAGCTTTAACCTTTTGACATTTGTCAATATCTATGTCTTTATCAGCTATATAGGGGACAAACTGACCATACACGATAGTGGCATTGCACATAAGGTTGAGTATATCATCATTCGTGCAATAATTTATGGGGCAATTGTTCCGTTGTTGTTCAAATTTGTTCGCCCACGCTTTCGACGGTTGGTGGATACTTTGGATAAGGAATGGCGTGCGGCAACTTTGGTTCCTTTGATATTCTTAATACTGCAAATCTTTCTTCTATACTATCCTGTCCCATACTGGATTTGGGAGAGTAATAACTGGAATAATTTTATAATTATCACCGTCTATGCGTTGTTTTTGGCTGTGTATTATCTCTTGTATATACAGTCAAGTGCTATTGTAGAGAAATATGCTTTAGAACACCGGCAACTGCTCATGGCACAACAAGACAAGCTGTGGGAATCAGAGATTGCTCGCCAAAAGGCGGCGGTATCGTTGGCTTATCAACAACGACATGATATGCACCATCACAACGCAGTCATAATAGATATGATTAATAACGGCAAATTGAGTGAGCTTGAAGTGTATATGCAAAGATTTGATGCATCACTTGACATAAGCAAAAATACAGACTATTGTAAAAACCCAATCATCAACAGTATTTGTAACTCCTATGCGAAAAAGGCAGAGCAAGCACAAATAAAAATGCATTTTCATATGGTTGTCCCTGAACAAACAGGCATTGATAATTTGGACTTGACCTGTGTATTTGGCAATGCACTGGAAAATGCTATTGAAGGCTGTCTACGGTTACCAAATGATATGGAAAGAGAAATCAACGTTACTTCAAAATATATGGATGAAAGATTACGTATACAGGTTGAAAACAGCTGTCGTGATGATATTATTTTTGAGGGCGAACTACCAAAAACACAAAAGCAAGGTGGTGGAACAGGGATACATAGCATAATTTATACTGCTGAACGGTATGATGGAACATTTGGTTTCTCGGTAAGCAATGGCAAATTCTATACACATATTGTATTCAACTCAGAAAGTGCAAAAATTCAATAAGCAAAACAGTAAAAGGAAGTTACCAAGCAATTGATAACTTCCTTTTTTTTACAAAAAACAGGCAATTACCCCTTAAATGATGGCAATTACCCCAAAAACGGTTTTTACCTCTTATTTGTGTTACAATATAAAGTAAATATATGACAGAGTTCATGTAGAAAAAGTAACTGTAAATATGAGATAAGGGGGAAAAATAATGAAATTGAAAAAAGCAATCAGTATATTCATTGCGGTGGTAATGGTTATCGGAATCTTATCACAAATGATGTTACCAGTACAAGCAGATGGAGAAGTCTATGCTGTTTTGAAAAGTGATGGCTTAGTATATAAAGCTGATGCTGGAACACCAACAGTCCCAACTACAACTGTAATTGATAAAATGACCGTTACAAACCTGTATGTAGCAAGTGATGTGACCACATTAGGTGCTGAGGCGTTTCGAAATTGTCTAGCTTTAACCACTGTGGAAATGCCAGAGGTAACTTCACTTGGTACGGGTGCATTTGCAGGTTGCAGAGCTTTAAAAACTGTCACAATGCCAAAGGTAATCTCAATTGGTGATACTGCGTTTTATTATTGCGGAATTTTAAACGCTGTCATGCCAGAGGTAACCACAATTGGTTATAGAGCGTTTTATAGTAGCTCAATTTTAAACGCTGTCATGCCAGAGGTAACCACAATTGGTGAGAATGCGTTTTTTAATTGCTCAAATTTAATCCAAGTCAAACTGCCTAAGGTGAACTCAGTTGGTAGACTGGCGTTTGAGCATTGCATATGTCTAGGGAAATTTACATTAGGTGCAATACCACCAACAACAGTTGGCACAGATGCGTTTTTAGATTGTCCATCTAGCAGAACTCTCACAATTGATATTGATGGAAATACAGCAGAAGTTGTAGCTGCATATAAAGCAGTTGATGATGGTGATACAACGGACAACTTATGGTATGGGTGGACTTTGCCTGCACCACTATTCAATAATGGTGTTTTAAAAAGTGATGGATTAATATATAAAGCGGAAGCTGGAACACCAACAGTCCCAACTACAACTGTAATTGACAAAATGACCGTTAAAAACCTGTATGTAGCAAGTGATGTAACTTCACTTGCTTTGAATAAATTTAAAGATTGTACAAGTTTAATAACTGTCCAAATGCCAGAGGTAACGTCAATTCTTAACACTGCATTTATAGGTTGTACAAGTTTAATAACTGTCCAAATGCCAAAGGTAACTTCACTTGGTATGGGTGCATTTAAAGATTGTACAAGTTTAACAACTGTCCAAATGCCAGAGGTAACTAAAATCGATACTCAGGTATTTTCTAGTTGCAAATCTTTAACCACTGTCACAGCGCCTAATGTAACTGAAGTTATTGCCATGGCGTTTATGAGTTGCAAGGCCTTAACCACGGTCACAATGCCTAAGGTAACCTCAATTGGCTCAATTGGCAATCAGTCGTTTTCAGGTTGCGCAGCTATAACCAACTTTACAGTAGGTGCAACACCACCGAAAGTGTTTGCAACAAGTGAGTTTCAAGCCTGTCCAGCAGACAGAAATCTCACAATTGATGGAAATACAGCAGATGCTGTAGCTGCATATAAAGCTGCGGCTGACGGCGATACAACAGACAATAAATGGTATGGGTGGACTTTGCCTGTTCAGCAGTCAACCCTACTACCAGCTTCCCTTGACATTAGCAAAGGTTCAATTACAGTTTCCGATGGCACAACTCCTGACACCATCAAGGTTATTTACAATGATGGAGCTGAAAAAACGGTTGATAACCTGCCAATGGATACTGAAATAGTCATTACAGGGACAACTACATCAAATGCAGTAATAGTAAACACAGCGGCAAGACTTGCCGATAATACAACAACAAAAACTGTCAAAATCACTCTAAAAGACGCAAATATTAACGTAATTTCAATTGATAAAAAGAGTGCATTTGATATTCAAGGTGCATCTGTTGTAAGTCTAACTTTGGATGGCAACAGCACACTGAAAAGTGGTTTGAAACAAGCAGGCTTGCAAGTACAGAGAAAAGATGGCCAAACTGCAACTGTGACAATAAACGGAACAGGTGCACTTAGTGCCACAGGCTATGGCGGTGGTGCAGGAATTGGTAGCGGAGTTAACAATCCAGGTAATATTAACAACGGTGGTGGTAATATTACCATTGGTGGAGCAAATGTAACAGCCACAGGCGGTGAATATGGAGCAGGAATTGGCGGTGGCACAAACTCCGCAGGAGGAGATATAACCATCAGTGGCGGAACTATAGTTGCCACAGGTGGAAATAATGCGGCTGGAATAGGTGGCGGACACGAGGGTCAAAGCGGTAATATAATCATCGGAGGTGCAACTGTAATCGCTACGAGCGTTCAAAATGCAGCGGGGATAGGCCGTGGAGCATCATTTTCTATTATGCCAATCGGTTACGTCAAAATCGACGATACATCAAATATTATTGCTGTATCAACTGGTCAAAGATACGCTATTGACGGGAAAATTGAAGGAAAAATA
>DAMDCT010000053.1:0-19162 GCA_032091455.1 Oscillospiraceae bacterium
GCAAACATAATACAGGTTTTTTAAATGATGGTCCTTCTTCTTGCAATCCACCAGAATCAGTTAGTACAAGATGGCATTTCGCCATAAGATTATGAAGGTCACATACATCAAGTGGCTCAATTAAGTGTATCCTTGGAGTTTTACCTAGAATTTTATTTACAGTTGCAGAAATTGCAGGGTTTGGATGTACTGGATAAATAAATTTAACATCATCAAACTCCTCAACTATACGTTTTACTGCATTACAAATTGATTCAAGAGGTTGTCCAATATTTTCACGACGATGTGCAGTTAAAAGAATACATCTGCCCTTTGTTAAGTCTAATTGTTTTAGAGTTGTACTCTTAAACTTATAATCATCTTTTACAGTTGTTTTAAATGCATCAAGCACTGTATTACCTGTAACATAAATGTGGTCAACAATATTTTCTCTTACTAAATTCGCTTTGTTAAGCATAGTTGGAGCAAAGTGCAATGTTGCAAGCCTTCCTGTTAAAACTCGGTTCATCTCCTCTGGATATGGAGAATACATATTGTATGTTCTTAGTCCTGCTTCAACATGTCCAACTGAAATTTGTTGATAAAAAGCTGCAAGCGCTACTGCAAATGAAGTTGTTGTATCTCCATGTACCAACACTATATCAGGTTTTTCAGTTTTTAATATGGGTTCAATTCCCTCAATTATTCTTGTTGTAATTTGTGACAATGTTTGGCTTGGTTTCATTATGTCAAGATCATAATCAGGTCTTATGTCAAATACCTTTAATACTTGGTCAAGCATCTCTCTATGTTGAGCTGTAACGCACACAATGCTTTCAAGATTTTCATTTTGTTGAATTTCCTTTACTAAGGGACACATTTTAATTGCTTCTGGTCTTGTTCCAAAAACGCTCATTACTCTAATTTTTTTCATATTCTCAATATCTCCTCTTGCTATCTTGTTAAGATAGATTTATATGGTGAAATTTCAATCTATTGTATAATAAACTCTTTAAGTTTATTATACAATATCTCTTCATCTTTTTTTACATCATTTAAAAAGTTTTCGCAACCTTGCAAAAACGTAGTTTGATTAAATGTTCTAACGTATTCATTCAATTCAGATAATACGTCATCGTGGTCAACATTAACAACAAGCCCAAGCCCATACTGATCAATAATTTCACCCAAATAAGTTCCTTTTGATGAAATGATTGGTTTTTTAAATATACATGCCTCATATAATCTGTGTGGTAAAGCTGTTGTTGCATCTAATGAATCATCCCCATAAATAGAATTAATAATATCTATACTTTTATACAAATCATATTTTTGCTTATTATCATATTTTCCTATGAAACTAACGTTAGTTATTTCATTTTCACAACAATAATTTTGAATGCCACAATTTTTTATCGGCTTTCCTATATACCATAGTTGATACCTAAACTCATTTTTAAGTTTATTTATAAATGCAATGTTCTCTTCGTAATATCTTACCCAACCAACAAACCCAATATTTATAACTTGTTTTTGTTTTAAATCTGATATGGTTTGAACACTGCTTACATCTGGCACGTTATGATTAATTATTATCTTTTCATTTTTATCTAGAAAATCCATAAACCCGTTTGATGATATGGTTGTGAACTCCGAGTTATCAATAAGCTTATCCACAATATTTTTGTATGGGGAAAATCGTTCGAAAGAATAATCTCTAAAATCAAAGATATACTTATTCTTAAAGTTTTTTAAAATATATTTACGCAGTGCAACACATGGCACAGTTGAAAGCACAATTATTTTATCATACCTATTTTTCTCTAGTATTTTTATTACATACTTTTTAAATCTAGCATATGATATGATTTTATTAAAAGCGCCTTCTTTAGGCTTTTCATAATAGTTGTATTCATTTTTCTTAGCTTTAACTGAGCTTTCTTCTCTTTGCCAACAAATAGAATCATATTCAATGCCTTGTTTCTTAAAAAATCTAATATACTTCTCAATATATGGCAGGTAGTTTCTTTCAGTATCCCCAATTAAACAGACTTTCATAATGCCCTCCTTTATGCTAGTGCACAACTTAATTTACTATTGTAATTTGTGCCTTAAACTTAAAAACAATGAATTCATTTTAAACTGAATACCAAAAATTATTTTCTACAAGAACATCATTAAGCTAATTATTATATATTATAGCAAATAAAACTTCATTTTTCAACAACAAAACTTACTATATTATTGTATTTCTACAAACCTCTTACAACTAAAATTATTTCTTATCTATATAAAACCAAAAAGGACGGCATACACCGTCCTTTTTCTCTATTTCATAATAAATCTAGTTAGCTTTTTCTACATCAGTTACAAGTTCTTTTAAACTTGTAGCAAGTCCTGCTAATCCTTGAATATTACTTGGTATTATAATTTTTGTTGCTTTTCCGTCAGCTGCTTTTATAAATGCCTCTAGGCTCTTAAGTGCTAGAACTTGCTCACTTGGATTTGCTTCACTTAAAATTCTCAAACTATCAGCATATGCCCTTTGAACCAATGTAATAGCCTGTGCTTCACCCTCAGCCTCACGGATTTGTTTTTCTCTTATAGCATCTGCTTGAAGAATAGTTGCCTCTTTAACGGCTTCTGCTTGTAGTATTTGTGATTGTTTTGCACCCTCAGCCACAAGAATCTTAGAGTTTCTTTCACCCTCAGCTCTAAGCATAACTTCACGGCGCTCACGCTCCGCCTTCATTTGTCTTTCCATTGCATCTTGAATTTCACGAGGAGGAAGAATATTTTTAAGCTCAACACGATTTACTTTAATTCCCCATTTATCAGTTGCAGCATCAAGTATTGAAGTTATCTTAGTATTTACAGTATCTCTAGAAGTAAGGGTTGCATCAAGCTCTAAGTCACCAACAATGTTACGAAGAGTTGTTGCAGTTAAATATTCTATTGCAGAAAGCGGATTGTTAACTCCGTATGTGAATAGTTTTGCATCTGTTACTTGATAGAAAACAATTGTGTCAATTTGCATTGTTACGTTATCTTTCGTTATAACTGGTTGTGGTTTAAAATCAACAACAAATTCTTTCAAAGAAACTTTTTTAGCAATTCTATCAATAAATGGAACTAAAACATGAAGTCCTGTTTCCCAAGTAGTATGATATGACCCTATTCTTTCAACAACGTAAACCTGTGCTTGCGGAACAACTTTAATTTGTGCAACAATAACTATTAACAAAATAACAATTATTCCGAGTCCAATGTATAATCCTGGCATAATAAACTCCTTTTTCTCCGACGACATTAAAATTTGATTAACATCAAGACATCGCCGTCGGTTTTTGTCTTGATTTATGTGCCGAACAAAAAACTGCTTGATTAAATAATTGGTTTAACTATTAACTTTACGCCCTCAATTCGAACTATTTGACACTTTTCATCCTTATCAAATGTGACTTTATCATCTATTGATCTTGCCATCCAATCAAGTCCATTTGCATAGGCACGTCCTGTTCCTAGCATGTTATCAATTTTTTCCTGAACAATGCAAGATTGCCCAATCAAGCTATCTGCGTTTGTAGAAACTGCTTTATTTTTAACAAGCTTTTTCACAAGCGGCCTAGTAGCAAACAATAACACGATAGAAGTTGCTATGAAAATTACGATTTGGGCAATAAATGGTAGCCCAAACAAAGATGCTATAAATGCAATTAAACTTCCTGCACCAAACCATATTGAAACTAATTGAACAGTTGCAATTTCAACACATATAAGCACTATTGCTAATACAGCCCAAAAAATAACATTCCATAATTCCATTAGACAACCCTCCTTACCTTTTATATGATTTTATTATACCACGTTGTCACAAATACTTCAATTAAAATATGGTATTAATTAATGTATATGTATTTATTTGATGGTATATATGTAACCATATATTAATAGATGAATATGCTAATAGAGAAAACTATAAAGGAGAAATATTACTATGTACTTTTTTCAACAACTTCACCCTGTAATGCAAGGATTAATGGCAACATTATTTACTTGGTTTATTACTGCCTTAGGTGCAGGGCTTGTGTTTTTCTTTAAAAAGGCTAATCGTAAATTGCTTGATATTATGCTTGGATTTGGTGCTGGTGTTATGATTGCAGCAAGTTTTTGGTCTTTGTTAAACCCAGCAATTAGCTTATGTGAACAATTAAATTTAAGCGGATGGATTATCCCTGCGGTAGGATTTCTATGTGGTGGATTGCTTATTATAGTTGCCGATAAAATACTTAGCAAATGTTCTTTTTCAGATTTAGCTCAAAGTGATAAATGTCACACTAATCATATTAAATGCAAAGATAGCTTCAAGCGTTGTGTATTGCTTGTATTTGCTGTAACTCTACATAATATTCCTGAAGGTCTTGCGGTTGGTGTTGCTTTTGGGTGTGCATCTCTTGGCATCCCGGGGTGTGACCTTATTGCCGCAATTCTTCTTGCAGTAGGTATTGGATTGCAAAACTTTCCTGAAGGTGCATCTGTTGCCCTACCTCTAAGGGGAGAGGGATTAAGTAGAAGTAAATCATTTTTTTATGGGCAAGCGTCAGGTTTTGTCGAGCCTATTGCAGGTCTTATAGGAGTAGTAGCAGCCTTAACCGTAAGAAGCTTACTTCCATTCTTATTATCATTTTCTGCTGGTGCAATGATTGCAGTTGTTTCTTCTGAACTTATACCAGAGTCAGCTAAAGAAAATAAAAATCTTGCAACGTTTGGCGTTACCATTGGTTTTATTGTTATGATGGTTATGGATGTTGCGCTAGGATAAATATAGTATATAATGGACGGCAATAGCCGTCCATTATATTTTGTGAATTATTTATTTGACCTTAAATGTTTTAGGTGCAAATTTAAGCACAAGAATAATTGCAGTTATAATATATACTAATGTTGCTCCTAATACTATCCATACAAAAAATGATGGTGCTGAGTCAATTTGCAGGCATATATAACTTAATAAATACACTATTGCGTTAATAATTTTAAAAAATGGATTTTTAATATCAAGTTCTGTTGTATATGGCTGAAAAACATAATACAAAAACATATGATGAACAGAGAAAAATACTGACAAACATAGAATTGAAGCCAAGAATGGAACCATTTCGTAAAGCTTTGCGCTTTCGCCTGAAATTAAAACTAATCCGATAATTCCACAACATAAAGCTATTGCAGGAACAAAGTTTAGCCATATTGATTTTTTTAATCTAATCCAAAAATTTTTAAGAATAACACTTTTTTCACGATAAAAACCGTATCTTAAAAGGCTAATGTCGCAGTTAAAAAATAATGCTTTTCCTATCTTATCTCCCGTTGACATACAATACATAATAAATACAAATGCATTAAGTGAACTCATTAACCCTGTAGTAATTTTGCTTCTTTCATCTGGCATTATAAATATAAAAGCAACAAATCCTATAAATGCCACAAAAATAATTGCTAAGCGTATAAACACAGGTTTTATTAATAGTCTGCGATGACGCTCAAAAAAAATTGCGTTTAATAGCTCATATCCTTTTTTCTTGTTAATTTTTGATGATTTAAACTCTTCGCCTGCAAAGTCACTATCTTTCATTTTAACGCTTGCAAACTTTGCTTGAGCTTGTACTTGCTTGGTGTTAATATTTAATTCCTCACGCTTTAACGCTACATTTGAAGCCTTTTGATAATGCTTGTATTTTACAATATAAAGAAGGCTTGACCCTCCTATTAAGAGAAAAATCACAAAACCTATTAAACTTAAAAACACATTGACATAATCAAATGTAACCCCAAAAATCATTGGCAAATACGCAATTGCTAAAAATGGTACATCCAGAACTAAATAAAACCACCATTTTTTATAGATAATTTTTTTTGTTTTTGCAAATATTCCTAAGTGAAAAGCCTCACCTAAAAGTCTTGCACAGATAAACATTACTGTAAGCATAATTCCTTTATAAAATGGTAATCCTGCAAGAATTGTTGCTATTAATATAGAAGGCAAAATTGCTATAAATAAAACTAAATTTTGAAATATAAGATTCGATATTACATATTTATCTGAGTGAATTCCCATAAGTTTAATACAAATAAACTTATCTCTATCATTGCTAAGAGATTTTGGACTTTGCAATGCTCCAATTATAAAACTTAAGCATACAAAAATATGTATTCCTGCATTTAACATTTGAATGGTTGTTAGCTGTTTGTCGAATTCATACCTCAGTAGCAATATCGGTAAGACTATACTGAGGAATATATAAATAGCTTTATATATAAACTGGACAAGAGATTTCATTACAAATACAAAGCTTGCTAAAACTAGCTTTAGTGAGGTATCATAATATATTTTATCCGACAATATCTTACCCAAAAGTGGAATTCGTTTGAAGAAGAAAATAAAACGATTTACACTTTGAGTTGTTAGTATCTTAAACGTACTTAAAAGTGTGTTAATCATTTTCTTCATCCTTTAACAATTCAATTACTTGTTTTTCAAACTCAGGGCTCTTTAAAATATCATTGTCAACTGCCTCAAGTTTTCCGTTGTTTAACACAACAATTTCATCACAAAGATCAGTTGCGAGCTGTAAAATATGAGTAGAAAAAATTATAATATGATCATGTTTAATATTTCTCAACAGTTGTTTTATTTCCAGTGCAACAACAACGTCAAATGAAGTTAATGGTTCATCTAATAAAATTACTGCTGGTCTTGAAATAATAAAACAAAGCATTTGTATTTTATTTTTCATTCCGTGAGAATAACCTTTTATTAATCTATGCCTATCTTCTTTTTGAATTTTCATCATTTCAAAATAATCGTCTATTGATTTGCTTTTATCAACTGTATCTTTATTTATGTCTATGTAAAACTTTACAAACTCATATCCTGTTAAAAACTCAGGTAAAATAGGAGTAGAAAAAACATATCCTATGTCATTTTCATTAAGTGACCTAATTTTTTCCCCATCATCTAGCCCAAACTCCCCTCGTTCTATACTAAGCTCACTACTTAAACAGTTAAACAAAGTCGTTTTTCCTGAACCGTTTCTTCCGAGAAGTCCGTATATTTTTCCTTTTTCAAATTCAAAGCTTGCGCCCTTTAATACTTTTTTATCACCAAAGTTTTTTTCAATTTCATTTAATATTAATCTCATACTATCCCCTTCAATAAAAATTATTTTATGATTGTACTTGAAAACTACCTAAAAATCATGTATTATTGTACTAACCCTATAACACAATAATACCTTGTTGTTAATAACTTGTCAACACTTTTAATAATATTTTAAATTTTTATTGACATAATCTGTTTTAACTATTATATTTATAATGATATGTCTATTTGCAAAACTACAATTGCATTAAGTTAAGGAGAAAAAATTGTGAAGATAAAAGCAAAAGAAGCCTTCAATGCTCCCAATATTTTGTGCTACATCAGAATTCTTTTAATCCCTGTTTTTACTTATTATTTATTAACGGCAGAGGAGCCAAAGGATTATTATCTTGCAGCATTTTTTATTTTACTGTCAGGTTTGACTGACCTTTTAGATGGATTCATAGCAAGACGTTTTAATATGATTACAGAGCTTGGAAAAACAATTGATCCTATTGCGGACAAGCTTTCCCAGCTTGCAATACTTTTGTGTTTAATGATTAGAGTTAAATCAATTTTTGTTTTTGTTTTGGTTTTAATATTTTTGACCAAGGAACTTTTTATGGGTGTAAGTTGTTTATTATTGCTCAGAAAAAGCAAAAAGTTAGATGGCGCTATGTGGTTTGGAAAAGTTTCTACAGCTGTATTTTATATGAGTATGTTTTTAATTATTACTTTACCACTGGCTATCCCATCAATAAGTGATGTATGGATTTATATACTAATAGCAATATCAACAGTATTTATGCTATTGTCATTTGCTTTATACATACCAGTGTTTTATAAATTATCAAAAAAAACAGATTCTAAATAACAAAAGGCTTAAAACCAAGTTTGGTTTTAAGCCTTTTGTTATTTTTTAAATACGACTGTTATTTTAGTTCCCTTGCCAAACTCACTTTCCACTCCTATAACTGCATTGTGATAGTTGACAATATGCTTTACTATGGAAAGTCCAAGCCCCGTACCTCCACTTTGCTTAGAGCGACTTTTATCAATTCTATAAAAGCGTTCAAATATTCGATCTAGATACTCTTTTTTCATTCCGATGCCTGTATCTTTTACAATAAGAGAAACGGTATCACTTGTTTGCTTAACCTCTACATCAACTTTTCCATTATCTTTATTATATTTTATAGCATTATCAATTAAATTGTGTAAAAGTTGACTTATCATGTTTCTATTAACTTTTATAACTGATTTGTCACCATGTAAAGATAATAAAACCCCTTTTTTTTCTGCACTAGGCTCAAGCGACTCAATTGTTTCAGTGCATATTTGAAGTAATTCTACCTCTTCAATATCGTATGGCGTGTTATCTTCAATCTCTGTTAAATGAATGATATCCTCAATTAAAGCTATTAACCTAGATGCTTCTTTTTGTATCTTTCCTGCAAATTTAACAATATCTAAACTATCTTTAGCAATACCTGTTTCAATCATTTCTGCAAACCCAGATATTGAGGTAAGTGGAGTTTTCAGCTCATGTGAAACATTAGACGAAAATTCCCTTCTTATTTGTTCAGCTTTAAAAATATTTGTAATGTCAAGGATAACTATGATTGCACCAGTTATTATTTCTTGCTTATAAACTGGATTAATAAATATCCTGCATTGTTGTTTTTCTCTACTTAATACAGTATCTATGCTGTTGCCATTTGACAACGCATCATTAACATTACTTATTAATTCATTGTCTGATATTAAACTTATAATTGGCTTTCCAACATATGAAAAAGCATTGCTACCATTGAGTAAGGATACTGCACTTTTATTTGATGATAGTATCTTTTTTCTGTGATCTATTATAATAAGACCTTCCTGCATATTATCAGTAATTGCATTAATAGTATCTCTTTCATGTTCCAAGTTTATAATCTGTTGTTTAATTTTCAACTGTTGTGCTTGTAGTTTGTTGAAAAACGGTGTGAGTTCTTCATATGAATCCTCTATATTAACATTAAGATCAACTTCATCAAGATTATTTTTCATTAATTCTACAGGTTTAATTAACCTTTTAGTCAAGTATGATGATGCAAGAATGGATATAAAAATCAATACAATTGCTATTCCTAAAATAATTGGGATTACATTAACAAATACACTAGTTATACTATTTATATCACGTGCTCCTCTGAGGACATATCCGTCAGATATTATAAAAGCATAATAGTATGTGTATTTTCCTATTGTTTGGCTCTGACGTAAAGCCTCACCATAGTTATCTCTTTGTGCTTCAATTATTTCTTCACGGTCACCGTGGTTTGCCATTTGTGATGGTGTAGATTGCGAGTCAAATATAACTTTCCCACTAGGATTTACAAGCGTTAGCCTAATATATTTTGAAGCTTGTTTTACAGAATCAAGATAACTTTCGTTATCCGAAATTAAATCAATACTGCTCTTGATTATTTCACACCCTGTTTTAACTTCTGCCTTTGCCTGTTTAACAAAAAAACCGTAAAAAACAAAAATAATTATTATTGAGGTAAATAGCATTGTAACTAAACCTGTAAAGAACACGCTTACAAATATTTGTTTTTTAATAAATATCACGCCTTTTATATTATTCTTATAATACGAATAGTATATTTCAACCCTTATATTACGTTTGTGCAGTTGACATATTAATTATTTTATGTTACCCTATAAGTATTAATTGGGAATGAAGTTCTCCCTTGGCTATAACTTATATTATTAAATTAAGTTATAATCTAAACCGCTTATCAAAGCTGATGACTTCTGTGATTTTATGTCGCAGAAACCATTGGCTTTTTTTATTGCATAAAATTTTTTATTATTTAGGAGGATTAAATATGTTAACCAGTCTAGCTCTTATTTTTTTAGTAGGACTTGCTTTAGGTTCAATTTTCAACAAGCTAAAACTACCTAGTTTATTGGGGATGTTGCTCACAGGTATAATTTTAAGCCCATATGCACTTGATTTACTGGATAGTTCTATTCTTGCAATTTCTGCTGATTTACGCCAGCTTGCATTAGTAATTATTTTAACGAGAGCAGGACTTGCATTGGATATTCGTGATTTGAAAAAAGTTGGAAGACCTGCAATTTTAATGTGTTTTGTTCCAGCATTATTTGAAATAGTTGGCATTATTTTAATTGCTCCAAAACTATTGGGGGTTTCAATCCTTGATGCCGCCATTATGGGAGCTGTTGTTGCGGCTGTATCTCCTGCTGTAATTGTTCCAAGGATGTTAAAGTTAATTGAAGGTAAATATGGTACTGATAAAAGTATTCCACAACTTATTATGGCTGGTGCTTCAGTTGATGATGTTTTTGTAATTGTGCTTTTTACATCTTTTATTGGACTTTCAAATGGAGGAACAATATCTGCAGTAAGCTTTTTTAAAATTCCAATCTCAATTTTCACTGGGTTAATACTGGGGATTTTATTTGGACTTTGTCTATCTTTATTATTTAAACGTTTCCATTTTAGAGATTCAGCAAAAGTTATTATTATTCTTAGCTTATCCTTTTTATTGATAACTTTAGAAAAGCAATTAAACGGTATAGTTCCACTTTCTGGACTTCTTGCAATTATGACAATGGGCGCAACAATTTTGAAGAAAAACGATATACTAGCCAAACGCCTTTCTGGAAAATTTTCAAAACTATGGGTTGGCGCAGAAGTTCTTTTATTCGTCCTAGTCGGTGCAACAGTTGATTTAAAATATGCTACATCAGCAGGATTAATAATAATAATAGTAATTTTATTGGCTCTATTGTTGAGGATGTTGGGTGTATTCATATGTTTGCTTTACACACCACTTACTAAGAAAGAAAGACTTTTTTGCATGATTGCCTATATCCCAAAAGCTACCGTGCAAGCTGCCATTGGATCAATTCCTCTCTCAATGGGTTTGCCTTGTGGAAAGATGGTATTGACTGTTGCTGTGTTGTCAATTTTAATTACTGCACCATTAGGAGCGTTAGGTGTCGACCTTTCATACAAAAAACTTCTTCAAAAACAAAATTAAAATAACTATTCAGTTTTTATAACATACCCTACATTTCTAACTGTCTTTATTAAATTTCCTGCTTCTAGTAACTTTTGTCTTAATGTTTTTATGTGCATATCAACAGTTCTGCTTTCACCTTCAAAATCAAATCCCCAAACAACATCCATTATTTTTTCTCTTGTCACAACTATATTTTGATTTTTTACTAAGTACAGTAAAAGTTCAAACTCTTTATAAGTCAGCACACATTCCTTTAGATTAACCATAACTGTACGACGGTCCAATTCTATTGTAAGGTTTTCAATTACTAAAACGTTTTCATTTTGCTCATTTTCTTTCGCTTTGTTTGTTCTTCTTAATACTGCTTTAATTCTTGACAATAATTCCATTACTCCAAAAGGTTTAGAAATATAGTCATCTGCACCTATATCTAGTGCCTTTACTTTATCGTATTCAGTGCCCTTTGCTGTTAACATTATCACAGGTATATCTTTTAGAGTTGATTTTTTTAAATCCTTTAATATACTTATCCCATTCTTTGTTGGAAGCATAATATCAAGTAGTATTAAATCTGGCGATGTTTTCTTTAACGCAACTTCAAAGGGGTCAGCACTATCAAACCCCTCTGCATTATAATCAGAGCTTTTCAAAGCATACAAGACAAGTTCTCGTATGCTTTCGTCATCCTCTACAAGATAAACTAGTGGCATATTTATCACCCTTAAAAATATTTTTTATTTACAAGTCTATTTTTCATCTTTAACATGCTTGCCGGTTATTGAAAATAACACCCATTCTGCAATGTTAGTTGCGTGATCTCCAATACGTTCGAAATATTTAGCAATTATCATTAAATCTACAGCCTGTTCTCCATTTTTACTGTCCTCTTGAATAAGCGCAAGTAAATCATTTTTTACACAAGTATATAAATTATCAACTACATCATCGTATTCAATTACTGAATTAGCAAGTAAAACATCTCGACCAATAAACGCATCTACGCTATCTTTAACCATTTTGATAGTATCTTTTGCCATTTGAGAAATATGGTCAAGCTTTTTTATATAAGGTTGTTCTGATAAATGTCCGCAAATCTCAGCTATATCTGCCGCTTGGTCTCCGATTCTCTCCATGTCAGTAATTATTTTTAGTGCTGTTGAAATTAACCTTAAATCAGATGCTACTGGCTGATTTCTTAAAAGTAACTTTAAACAGTGATTTTCGATCTCTCTTTCTTTTTGATCAATCTCCACTTCAATTTCAACTGCCTTATTTGCAATTTCAATATCTTGCTTTATAAGTCCAGTTGCGGCTGCCGTAATTGCATTTTCTACCATGTTGCCCATTTCGATAAGCTCATTGTTTAGTATATCAAGTTCGTTATCAAATCTACTTCTCATAAATCATACTCTCCCCTTTTAATAAATTAATTATTATATATTTTAGTTATTAACCAAAACGCCCTGTAATGTAATCTTCAGTGCGTTTATCTTTTGGTGTCGCAAATATTTTGTCTGTTTCATCATATTCAACTACATCACCAAGTAGAAAAAACGCAGTTTTATCGGATATTCTAGCCGCTTGTTGCATGTTATGTGTAACCATAATAATTGTATAATCTTTTTTTAGTTCCTGTGCCAAATCCTCAATTTTTATTGTTGAAATTGGATCTAATGCACTTGTTGGCTCATCCATTAAAAGCACATCCGGATTTACAGCAAGAGCTCTTGCAATGCATAATCTTTGTTGTTGTCCACCAGATAAAGATAATGCACTTTTCTTTAGCCTATCTTTTACTTCATCAAAAATTGCCGCCTTTGTTAGACTTTGCTCCACTATTTTGTCCAACTCACGCTTATTTTTAATTCCATGTATACGTGGACCATATGCCACATTATCATATATGCTCATTGGAAAAGGGTTCGGTTTTTGAAAAACCATCCCAACTTGTTTACGAAGTAAGTTTACATCATAATTATAGTATATATCTTCACCATTTAATAGTACTTTGCCAGAAATTTTACAGCCATCCACTAAATCATTCATTCTATTTAGTGTTTTCAGCAATGTTGATTTACCACAACCTGATGGTCCAATAAATGCTGTAATTTTTTTATCTTGTATATCCATGTTAATATTTTTTAATGCTTGAAAATCGTGATAGAATAAATCCAAATTTTCTATTTTAATCTTTTCCATAAGCTTTCCTCCGTATTCTTTTTGCAACAAAATTTGAAAGTGTATTTATTAAGAAAACTGTTATTAATAAAACAACTGCCGTTGCAAATGCTTCGTTTGTATTAAATCCTTCTCCTGACAATACATACATATGAATTGAAAGTGTTCTTCCTGATGAAAACAATGATTTTGGTATTTGAGCCACAGTTCCTGCCGTATATATAAGCGCCGCTGTTTCTCCAACTATTCTCCCAATTGAAAGAATAATACCAGCAAGTATTCCAGAAATTGCAGCTGGCAATATAATTTTAAATATGGTGGCAAGCTTTCCTGCCCCTAGTCCATATGATGCTTCTCTTTGCATGTCAGACACACTTTGAAGTGCTTCCTCAGTTGTTCGCATAATTAGTGGTAATATCATTATTGATAAAGTAAATGCTCCCGCCAATAATGAAAATCCCCATTTTAAGTAAGTTACAAAAAACAGCATTCCAAACAACCCATAAACTATTGATGGAACACCTGCAAGTGTTTCTGTTGCAATACGAATAATTTTTACTATTCTACTATTCCTGTTTGCATACTCACAAAGATATACAGCACTAAATATCCCAATTGGTGCCGCAATTATAAGCGCAAGAATAGTTGTCATTATTGTTGTTATAATTGCTGGAAATAGCGAAACATTTTCACTTGTATATTTAAATTCAAACAAACTGGGTTTTAGGTGTGGCACACCCTTTATTAATATATATGCTATGATAAGTATTAATGAAAGAACAGTAATTGTAGCTGCCATAACTACAACTATTCTAATTATTAGCGAAACTGGGTCACGTTTGTACTGTAACAAGGCTTGAACAAACTTATTGTTTTTTTTATTCATTATCTCCTATCAACTGCCTTTCTCTTCAATAGCGCAAACACCATGTTAATTATAAGTATAAATACAAGTAATACAACTCCAGTTGCAATTAATGAGTCTCTATGGAGCTCTGCCGCATATTTCATTTCTATTACTATATTCGAAGTTAAAGTTCTCACACCTTTTAACAATCCTGCCGGCATTCTTGCTTGATTTCCTGCAACCATAATTACTGCCATGGTTTCACCAATTGCACGACCAATTCCAAGCACAATAGAAGCGAGTATTCCAGACTTTGCAGCAGGCACTACTACCTTAATTACACTTTTTTCATGAGAAGCACCAAGGGCTAGTGAACCCTCATAATAAGTTTTATCGACTGCATCAATAGATGCTTTGCTTATTCCAATTACTGTTGGCAATATCATAAATCCAAGTAAAATTGAGGCAGTTAATATGCTATTACCATTCCCCCCGAAAGTATTTCTGATTAACGGAACCAATAACGAAACACCAAAAAAGCCATATACAATTGACGGTATTCCTGCTAATAACTCTACAACAGGGTTTAAGAAACCGCATACTTTTTTTGAGCAGAACTTAGCCATGAAAATTGCTGTTAATAGTCCTATCGGTACTCCAATAACAACTGCACCAAATGTGATGTAAATACTGCCTAATATCATTGATAATATTCCAAATGATGGGGGGGTATCGGTAGGCGACCAGTTTTTACCTGTCAAAAAGTTTAATACACCTATTTTTGACATGGCTGGTATACCATTTGCAAACAAGAAAAAACATATTAATAAAACTGACAACACAGCCGTAAGTGCAGCAAGCAAAAAAACTAATTTCATTGAATTTTCTAAATATTTTTTTTTCATATTTATGACCTTTCCTTTGTTATACGACATTTGGGACGCATTCTATGCGTCCCTCTTTGCCTTTTTATTTATTACTTAATATCGCTCCACTTTGTTACTTCCCCTATAAAAACTTTTTTTGCTGTTTCAGAAGATATATCACTTATTGTATTATTTTTATTTATTATTATTGCAATTCCGTCAATTGCAATTGCTGTTGGTGTTAGTTTTGATTTTTCAGTATCTTTTAAATCTCTTGAAGACATTCCTATGTCGCATATTCCATCCATAGCGGCTTTCATTCCTGATGAAGAATCACTTTGTTGAATTTCAATATTTGCATTTGCATTGATTTTTACATATGCCTCTTTTAGCTTCTCCATTATTGGAGTTACAGAAGATGAACCAGCAATTACTATTTTTCCTTTTGCCATATTACCTGCATATGCCGCAGCTGAATCATTTACGCTTATATACGATTTGGATATTATTGCTTGACCTTCTTTACTTAAAATATAGGAAATAAAATCTTTTGTTACTTCGCTTTGTTGTGCCTTTGTTGCTACATAAAATGATCTTGATATTTTATATGAACCATTTTTTATTGTTTCGCTTGTAGGTTCAACTCCATCAATTTTTAGCGCTTTTATTTTATCACTTAATGAACCTGCTGAAATATAGCCTATTGCATATTCATTACCTGAAACTTGGGAAAGCATTACATCAGTTTTATCAACTATCAGAGCATCTTTGCTTGTTTTGTCTACTTTATTTCCTTTTGCATCTTTTTCTTGAATTTCTAACAATTCAATGAAAGCACCTCTTGTTCCTGAACCATCTTCTCTTGATATTACTGTTATTTCTTTTGATTTGTTAAATTCTTTTGTTCCAGTTTCTCCACATGCTACAAATGAAACACTTACTACTAAAGTTAATAATGTTACTAAGATTTTTTTCATAAAATCTCTCCCTCTTTAATTAAACTATTATTTATCATGCCCTTATTCTAACTTTTGTTTGTAAAATTCATTATATTTACTGTGTAAAATGCATGTAAAATCTTATATATATTATTTTGTCAAAACTTTTTATAATTATATTTTTATTTTTGAATATTTTATAGTAATTATTCCAATAGTTACAACATAAATCTATTAAGGGGGCATATATATGGAAGGAATTATTAATTTGTTTTCAAAACCTATTATAAAGGCAAAGCAAAAGGAAAAAGTACAACCCAATCCTAACAGACAAGTCCTTTTAGACCAAATAAATGCTACAAAAATTCAAATGGGTGCAATACGATGTTGCTTTGATCTTGAAACAAATTTTGATTTGATTGATTCATACATTATGGAGTTGGACTCTCTAGAAAAGCGATACTCCTATTTATTAAAGCAAGCAAAATCTGAGGGTATTGTTGCGTTCCAGATATAAAATTTTATTTATATTAATTATAATTGCCATCTTTTTGTACAGGCTGATAGTTTTGAGTGTCTTTAATTATTCTATTTTGAACAGCACATAACTTTTTATTATATATTCTTAACTATCTGTTTGTGCGCTTGTTCCTTTATACTAATTTCATTTTTTAATGCTAATTAGTATTACATATATTTTATTAAAAATAAGGGGAGTATTACATATGGATATATTTGAAATTTGTTTACTGGCTACACTTTTAATACTATTTGTAATTATCATTTATTATTATGCTAAGTGTAAAAAACGATTCTCTAAAATAATATTTGGTTTTTGCTCTGGTATTGCTTTTTTATTTCCAGCTAAACTTATACTGGGATATTTCGGTTACCAACTTAGCATTAACATTATAACGCTTGCCATATCCTCAATTATTGGAATTCCTGGTGTTGCCATTATTGTTGCTATGTCAATTCTTTAATTTGTTTGATAAACATAGATATTATAAAATTGAACGTTATTAAATTCTTTACTTGATATACTGTATTTATATTACAAAGTACTTTATTGATGGAGGATTTAATTGTGACAAAGAAAGAAAATTTGCTCAAAGCAATTCGGTTTGAGCAACCTGATTATATACCAATGACGTTTGCAATAAACAATTCATGCTGGCAGTCTTATGACCAAAATGCCCTTTTAGATTTAATGGAAGATCACAAATTACTATTTCCTGATTTTAAACGTCCAAAACTTCCTTATAATCCAACTTTTCATCCTGTGTCTGTAAAAGGTAAACCTTATGTTGATGACTTTGGTTGCGTTTGGGAAACAGTGTGTGACGGAATAACTGGTACTGTGACAAAACATCCCCTATATGATATAAGTAAACTTGATACCTATGTTCCTCCAAATCCTAATGTCAGTATGGGAATTGGGCCAATTGATTGGCAAAATGAAGAACGTGCTTTTGCTAATGCGCGGAAAAATAATGAAATATGCATTGCTGGATTAAGACATGGTCATACTTTCTTACAATTGTGTGATATTAGGGGTTATGAAAATTTGCTTTTTAATATGGCAGATGATGAATATTACCTATATAAACTTATTGATATGCTTGAACAATTTAATTTTGAGATAGTAAAAAGATATATAGCTATGAAACCTGACATTATGTGTTATCCTGAAGATTTGGGCATGCAAATAGGTCCTATGCTTTCCCCAGATTACTTCAGAAAATATATAAAGCCTTCCTATCAACGATTGATGAAACCTGCACGAGATAATGGCATTATAGTACATATGCATTCAGATGGAGATTTGCATGATTTACTTGATGACATTATAGATGGTGGTGTTGATATTATTAACCTTCAAGATTTGGTAAACGGGGTTGATTGGATTAAAGATCGATTTGCAGGCAAAACCTGTATTGACCTTGATATAGATAGGCAGTTAATAACACCATTTGGTACGCCAAAACAAATTGATGCACTTATTAGAGAAGAGGTTGAAAAGCTTGGGTGTAAAGCTGGTGGCTTAATGATGATATTTGGTCTTTATCCAGGGACACCAATTGAAAATGTTAAAGCTGTTATGGATGCAATGGAGCGTTATTCAGTTTACTACAGATAGTATTATTTTTTATTTTATTACAAAAAAGCGACTAACTATAAAAAGTTAGTCGCTTTTTCTATACTCTGATGCTATTTTTCCTGTATATCTCTTAAAAACAGTTGCAAAATACTGGCTTGATGAAAAACCTAATAAATGAGCAACTTCTGTAATACTTAGTTGTGTATGCCTTAACATATCTTGAGCAAGTTCAATCCTTTTACGCAAAATATAATCATGTGGAGAAAACCCTGTGCTTTTTTTGAAAAGATTTGCAAACTGAACTATGGACAAAAATGACATTTGGGCTAGTTGATTAGCAGAAATTTCACTGCAAATATTTTCATCAATATAAGAAAGTGCTTTACTAATACTACTGAAATCCCCAACTTTTTTATTTTGCTGGTTACTCATAATTTGTATTAACTCAAAAAACAATTCAGTAAATAATCCTAATAATCGATAACTATACATTATCTCTTTTTTATTATGAACTTCTATTATATCCTCCATTATTTGTTTTAATTTTGTATTGCCTTTATATTGATGTTTTTTTATGCTAAACAATATTTCTTTAATATAGTTTGTTGTTTCAATATTATAATTCATAAATCTTTTTGTTTTTGGTGTTAGTTCAAAAATAAAATAAAACAATCCTGATTTTTGTTCATAACTCTCACCTGAACTATGTAGTTCATTTGGCTTTGTTATAAATATATCTCCGCTTGAAATTTTATATGGAGTATCTTCTACCCAGTATTCTTGACATCCTCTGTAAAAATAACAAAGTTCAAAACAATTATGATGTATATGTGGTTCTAATTTTTCATGTGTTTCTCTGTAATCACATTTACAAAAAGTAACTAAATTAGGTATCCCAATAGTTTTTAAGTTTATAAACTTTCTGCCACTTAATTCTTGAGTTTCCATTATATCATCATTCCTATTCGTTCAAACTGTGAATTACACCTTGTTATAATTATTTGTATAACACTGTTATTTATATTAATTATTAATAATTATATCCGCATCTTGATTATACCTAATTGTACATTAT
>DAMDCT010000053.1:19172-19593 GCA_032091455.1 Oscillospiraceae bacterium
TGATATATCACAATATTAATGATATAATATGAGAAAGAACGGAGTTGATTAAACTGTATATTAATGAAGAAAAGCCACAAAGAGTTGTTTTAATTGCGGCAAATACAAATAGCTATGACGTTGACGCGTCACTAAATGAACTTGGTGAACTTGCAAGAACCGCTGGAGCAGAAGTTGTTGGAATAATAGTGCAGAACATTTCATCTATTAACAACGCAACGTATATTGGTCCAGGAAAATTACAAGAAGTTAAGGAATTTTGTGTTCAACAAGAGGTTGAACTACTAATATTTGATGACGAACTCTCAGGGTCACAAATAAAAAACATTGAGGATATTACTGATGTTCGAACAATTGACCGCACTGTACTAATACTCGATATATTTGCTATGCGTGCTCTTTCAAATGAGGGTAAACTTCA
>DAMDCT010000054.1:0-5083 GCA_032091455.1 Oscillospiraceae bacterium
CTTGAAACTGTTATGCATTCACTTAAATTTGCAGATGACATCAGCAAAGCTACTGGTCTGCCGTTAGAATTTAGTTGCATTAAAGATGATATACCTATAGATATTGAAACTAATGATTTAATGCCAGTAAAAATATATGTTCAAACAGTTTGGCAAAAATAAATTGCCAACCATTAAATAAAAAATAAGATGGAGGAGATTACTTATGGGAAAATTGACAATTGATTATGAAAAATGCAAAGGCTGTTCTATGTGCGTCGTAGTTTGCCCTAAAAAAATTCTAGAAATTAATAAGGGAAAGCTTAATCTGAAAGGCTATAATCCTGTAGATATTATTGATAGAGATAGCTGTATTAGCTGTGCAATGTGTGCTACAATGTGCCCTGATTGTGTTATTACAATCGAGAAATAGGAATTCAATTAAATACAAATTTGAAAATAGACATCATTAACCAAAATATTGTTATTAATGGTTAATTTACAAGTCTAGACTTAAGAAAGGTAGATGATAAAAGGTGGGACAAAAATACTTAATGAAGGGTAACGAGGCAATTGCTGAAGCTGCTATAAGAAACGGCTGTATGCACTTTTTCGGTTATCCTATAACACCTCAAACAGAGGTTTCTGCTTATATGTCTAAAGTAATGCCTAAAATAGGCGGTACTTTTTTACAAGCAGAATCAGAAATAGCTGCAATAAATATGGTACTTGGAGCTGCGTCTTGTGGAGTTAGAGCAATGACTTCTTCTTCTTCACCAGGAATAAGCCTAAAGAGTGAGGGCATTTCTTATATAGCAGGTTCAGACATCCCTTGCGTTATCTTAAACGTAATGCGTGGAGGTCCTGGACTTGGTGGCATTCAGCCATCACAAGCTGACTATTGGCAAGCAACAAAAGCATTAGGTCATGGAGATTTCCAACTAATTGCTTATGCTCCTGCTACTGTTCAAGAAATTGTTGACCTTATGGGCACTGCATTTGATGTATCTGATAAATATAGAGTTCCTGCACTAATTCTTGCAGATGGAATGCTAGGTCAAATGATGGAACCAGTTGAGTTTCCAGAAAAACAAGAACCATCAACTGCCAAAAACAAACCTTATGCAACAACTGGAACAAATGAAGAGAGAAAACCAAACATTGTTAATTCACTTTATCTAAAACCAGACCAATTAGAAAAAACAATCATAGAGCGTTTTGAGCGTTATGAAGTAATCAAGCAAAATGAAGTTATGGTTGAGGAATATTTAACAGATGATGCTGAAATTATAACAGTAGCTTATGGTGCAACTTCAAGAGTTGTAAAATCTGCTGTTGATAAAGCTCGTGAAGAGGGCATTAAAGTTGGACTAATTAGACCGATTACTGTATGGCCTTTCCCAGAAAAGTCTATTGCAGAGGCTGCAAAAAAAGTAGATAATATGCTAGTTGTAGAAATGAGCATGGGTCAAATGGTAGAGGATGTACGTCTATATGCTAATGGTCAATGCAATGTTTCATTCTTTGGCAGAACTGGCGGAATAGTGCCTTCTCCTGCTGAAGTATTAGAGCAAATTAAAAAAATAGCAGGAGGTACAAAGTAATGGCTGAATTTAAGAAAACTAAAGGCTTAACAGATGCTACCTTCCACTACTGTCCAGGATGCACACATGGTATTGTACATCGTTTGGTTGCAGAAGTTATGGAGGAACTTAACATACTAGGTAAAACTATCGGTGTTGCTCCTGTTGGTTGCGCAGTTATGGCATATGATTATTTTAACTGTGACATGATTCAAGCACCACATGGTAGAGCCCCTGCTGTTGCTACTGGTGCAAAACGTGCAAACCCTAATAATGTTGTATTTACTTATCAAGGTGATGGTGACCTTGCTGCAATTGGTACTGCTGAAACAGTTCACGCAGCAACTCGTGGCGAAAACATCACTGTAATTTTCATAAACAATGCAATCTATGGTATGACTGGCGGACAGATGGCACCAACTACTCTACCAAATCAAGTTACACAAACTACGCCTTATGGTAGAGATGTAACTCGTGCAGGTTTTCCTATAAGAATGAGCGAGATGCTGTCTACACTTGACGGTGTGGCTTATGCAGAGCGTGTTACAGTTGATAACGTGCCAAACGTTAAAGCCACTAAAAAGGCTATTAAAAAGGCATTTCAAGCACAAATTGATGGCAAAGGATTCTCAATTGTTGAAGTTTTATCAACTTGTCCAACAAACTGGGGCTTAGATCCTGTTGAAGCATTGGGTTGGCTTCGTGAAAATATGATTCCTCACTATCCTTTAGGAGTTTATAAAGACAACACTGAAAAGGGGGTTTTCTAGATGTCAGTTAATATGTTAATAGCTGGATTTGGTGGACAAGGTGTTTTGTTTGCTGGTAAGATTGTTGCATACACTGGTATGATTGAAGAGAAACAAGTTTCTTGGCTTCCATCTTATGGTCCTGAGATGCGTGGCGGTACAGCTAACTGCTCTGTTTGTGTTGATGAAAAACCAATTGGCTGTCCAATCGTTTTAACACCTGAAACACTTGTTGTAATGAATAGACCTTCTTATGATAAATTTATTAATGATGTTGTAGCCGGTGGAAAGCTTATCCTTGATTCAACTTTGATTGATGTTACTTGTGAAAGAAAAGATATTGATGTTTATTCAATTCCTGCAACACAACTTGCTAACGATAATGACCTACATGGACTTGCAAACATTATTATTTTAGGTCAAGTTTTAAAAGCAACTAACTTTACTACATTTGAAGTGCTAAGTGCGGCAATAGAAAAATGCGTTCCTGCTAAAAAGAAACACCTATTAGAGCCAAACATTAAAGCATTAAAACTAGGTTTTGAATATTAAACTATGTGCAAATTAGAAATGGACTAAGCGAAAGCTTAGCCCATTTTTGTAATTACTGTTGCAATTATATGCAATATATGTTATAATAACAAAAAATAATACTAGGAGGAAATCCGATGCCGGTTAACGCTTAATTTTACAATTTAATTGCATAACTTTATTTGTAGTCATAATTTGTTATGGCTTAGTTTATGTTATGTATTTTACGAAAATTAAGTGAAGCTGTATAATGTCTTGTTGTTACAAGCCATAGTAATTTGGATTGCTCTCTGGGCATATTTTGCCCTTGGTCATGTATTTTACAATGATTTTTAATGTCATGCTTTATTCCTTGATTTTTAAGGTTTAAGCATGGCATTTTTATGTTTATAAATAATTATAACAACATACTTTTACTAATTCCTCTTTAATTAAAATTTTAAAGGAATCAGTATTATACAGCTACGAAAGGTGCTGTATTAATATTAATAGATGGATAATTACTGCTACAAATACACCGACAATTATAAGAAATTGTAGCAAGTGCGGAAACTCAAGCAGATTTATTTGCAGTGGAAACTTTAGAGTGAATGCAAATGGGAGAAATATTGATGTGTGGTTAATATACAAGTGCGAACAATGTGATACAACTTGGAATATGGAAATCCTATCAAGAGCAAAACCAACTCAAATAGAAAAATCTCTATATCAACGATTTTTAAAAAATGACTATGATACCGCTGTATTATATGCCTTTAACCAACAGACTCTGAGTAAAAATAAAGCAGTTGCTTGCTTTGAAGATATTTCATATACGATTGATAAAATAAACATACCAGAAAATGATGACATTTTAGAAATTGAAACAAACTTCAATTTGGGTCTTCGTCTTGATAAATTATTGAGCGATGAGCTTAATATTTCAAGGACAAAAATTAAATCATTATTTGAAGATGGAATAATTTTGTGTGAGGATACAAGTATTACGATGAAAACAAAGGTTAAATCAAATATTAAATTAAAACTAAAGGAGATACTTATATAATGGTAGTAAAAATAACAGGAATTAATGGTATTACCAATAAACAAGGCAATAAGAACAAAATTATCATAGGTAATATTAATTCTACTAGAGTGAAAAATAAGCAAACTAAAAATACAAAATTTGCACGTATGTAAATACTAAACTAAAGTGTATTATAAAAGGAATTAGTATAATAAAAACAAGGTACTGAAATGAAACTCAGTACCTTGCTTTTATCTATTTTATATCTTGATTAGTTGCTATTCCAACAACATGTGCCCATCTACCCATAAAACTAATATAATCAACATTTTTTTGTTCCATCGATAATATGCTAATGCTATCTAATGGCTCGGAATCAATACTAATACTTAATTTCTTTTTTTTATAGAGATTTCCATACATAGTGTTAGAAAGATTCAATGTTTTTTCTTTTACAGATTGATCTTTCAGTTTTGATATGTTTATGTTATTTCTAAAGGATGAATAAAATATTCCACCACCTATTTTATTTTCATATGATAGTTTTTTTAACTGTAAGTCTTTTTCAACTAACTTTCGAGCATCTTCATTAGTAATAGGCTCTTTAAAAGCAATTCTAAATTCATACAGTCCAAGATTATGACCTGTTTTTGTTTCATCACCATAGAAGAAAAATACAGCAGTAACATCTTTGTCGAGATATTTTTTGCTAACGGTAAATACTTGAACATCTTCGTTTTTATATCCATCGCCTAACTCTGCTTTGCTAATCATTTTAATATCTTTTTCTTTTACATTCAAAGCCTTTTTGCATTCCTCAATCGGCATACCATAGGAAACATTGAACAATGAATAATAACCATGCTTTTGAGCACTTTTAACATAACCATTTGCTTTTGATGATTTTGAACAAGAGCAAAGAGAGAGTATTACTACCATAGAGAGTATTAAAGCTATAATTCGTTTCACACTAAGACCTCCAATTGTAATTTGGATATAATATAATAATATGCTTAATATATGGGAAAGTGAAATGTGAAATATCGTATTTCTATGTTTGAGTTGTATATTACAGCCAACTATGGTATTGTTATGGTATGATAATTATAATATAGCTGCAATAATGGAGGGCGGAAATAAAAGAAACTAGATAACAGGTAGAAAGGTATGGATAATTAAATGGATAAAGAAATAATTTATCATGAAACAACTTGTGAAGTTGCATTAAATGAATT
>DAMDCT010000054.1:5093-13358 GCA_032091455.1 Oscillospiraceae bacterium
CGTAAAATCCCATATGGTTGGGATTTGAATATTTATCGAGGTTGTGAGCACGGATGTAAATACTGCTATGCTATGTATTCACATAAATATATAGGTGATGATGATTTCTTTAAGGATATTTATATTAAAACAAATATTGTAGATAGGCTTGAAAAACAACTAAAATCCGCAGACTGGAAAAGGGAAGTTGTTAATATTGGGGGAGTAACAGATAGTTATCAGCAAGCAGAGGCAACATATAAGCTTATGCCAGATATATTAAAGCTATTAATAAAATATAAAACGCCTGCTATTATTTCAACAAAGTCTACATTAGCGTTGCGTGATTATGACTTAATTGATGAGTTGTCTAGACTGACATATATAAATATTGCAGCTACAATTACTACAATGGATGAACAAGTTCAAAAGTTAATTGAGCCAAATTCAGCACCATCGTTAAAGCGGTTCGAAATGCTTAAAGAGTTTCGCAAAACAAATGCATCAGTTGGACTACACCTTATGCCAATTATTCCGTATATAACGGATGGCTATGAAAATATGGATGCACTCTTAACTCATGCTATGGATGCTGGTGTGCATTATGTATTGCCTGGAATGCTGTACTTGCGTGGCGAAACTAGAAGTGTGTTTATGCAGTTTATCAGTGAACAGTTTCCACATTTATATGATAATATGGCTTTGCTCTATAAAAAAGGTGGAGCAGATAAAGCATATAAGGATGAGTTCTATAAGATGTTTAACACTATTAGGCAAAAATATAATGTTCCTAGTAGTTACATGAAACCAATGAGAGAAAAACTAGCGCAAATAACAGACAAACAGTTATCGCTATTTGAATAGTGTTTTATGTAAGTATTGTTGTGCTGATTGCATTAAAAAACTCCTGTATGAATTTCTTCATACAGGAGTTAAAACTTAAGTTTAGTCGCTTACGTAAGGTAGTAGAGCGATGTGTCTTGCACGTTTAATTGCAGTAGTCAATTCACGTTGGTGACGAGCACAAGTACCTGTAACACGTCTTGGAACGATCTTTGCTCTTTCAGATGTAAATCTTCTTAGTTTTGCAATATCTTTAAAGTCGATATGCTCAGCCTTGTCCACACAGAATGCACAAACCTTTTTACGAGGTCTTCTGCCACCTGGACGTCCGCCTCTGTCGCCTCTATCGCCTCTATCGTTTCTGTCGCCTTTATCATAAGAACGGTTATTGTTTCTTTCCATTATAAGTTACCTCCTTTTAGAGATTAATTTAGAAAATTAGAAGAAAGAATTAAAATGGCAAATCGCTGTCATCAGTATCTATTTCTTCAAAATCACCAACTGAAAAGCCAGTACCTTTTGCAGGTTCATTAAAGCTTTCAGGAGTTGGGAAATTTGTAGAAGATGAATTAGATCTATTGTTATTGCTATCACTTTTTTCACCTGTAAAGTAAACTTGTTCAGCAACAACTTCGAATGCAGTACGTTTATTTCCATTTTTATCTTCATAGTTTCTAGTTTGAATGCTACCTTCAAGAGCAATCAGTCTGCCTTTTGAAAAGTATTTGCAGATTAAATCAGCAGTACCTCTCCAAGCAACAATATTGATAAAATCAGCACCACGAGTGCCGGTTTGTTTATCAGCAAAATTTCTTTCAACTGCAATTGAAAAGCTTGTAACTGATACACCATTTGGTGTTTGTTTGTGCTCTGGGTCAGCGGTTAGTCTGCCCATTAAAACAACCTTGTTTAACATATCTCAGACTCCTTTACTAGCTTATTTTAGCAGTAATTAAAGAACGAAGAACGCCGTCAGTTATTTTTAATACACGGTCAAGCTCTGCTGGGAAGCTTGGATTAGAAGTAAAGTTGAAAAGAATGTAATAACCATCTGTTTCATCTTTGATTACATAAGCTAATCTACGTTTGCCCCACTCGTCAACAGAATCGATAGCACCATTTGCAGTGATAAGGTCGTTGAATTTCGCGCTTAGAGCCTTAATACCTTCTTCACCTAATTTAGTGTTTAGGATAATAATAGCTTCGTATTTTTCTTGTAGTTTTGCCATTTATAGCACCTCCTTTTGGACTATTGGTTCTACACATGTGTGAAGAACAAGGATGACCTCAAGCAGTAAAACTGCGAGGTTAGTATGTTAACGGTGAAATGCATTCATATAAAAAGAGCGCATTAACCACGTTAATATTAAAATTATATCAGATGTACAAGCTAATGTCAACCAAAAATTCATATAATATGATTAAACTGTACATTTAAAATTAAATAAGTATAAAAATAAGCCACAAACAATAAATGAAAGTTTGTGGCTTACTGTCTTAATATACTTAATTAAACACCCATGAACAGGGAAATAACTACTAATATAAAGCTTGAAAATAAATATGTGAAAAGTAGTGCCATAATCAGTTTTATAGCAACAGAGCCTTTTTTAGTAAGCATTGCAACATATTCGTCAGGCCCTTTACCTTCAGTCTCCACTTTTATCTTTTGGATTTTTTTAAAAACATGTTTTTTGTAAAGGTTATTAGCAAAAAATCCACATGTAAATTTAATCATAATCCAAATGAAACTTGAAACTGTGTTTATTTTTGATAGCATATCAGTATCAAAAGTTGTTGTTTGCATTACTGAAGTAGAATTAAGGGAAGAAATCATCATAATAATACTAGATATTGAAAACAAAAAGTTCAATAAAATTAGTAAAATGCCCCAGCCATACATTTTCCTATATAAAAAATATCCTCCTGTAAAGAAAAATGCAGCCCAGTTAATGACTTTTGCACGTGATTGAGAAATAAGCTTAAATCTAGGTAAAAAATAATGCGAGTTTTGTCCTACAAAAATAGCAATGTCTTTTGCGGCAATTCCATCTATATCTTCATCAGGTGAAACACCACCAAATGGAGTTGTAAATGGGTTTAAAGGTATACCTCGTGGAACAAACCCTCCACCAAAATTCGGATTAATTGGCTCACCTGAATTATCACTATTATTATCATTAAGTTGATTGCCACAAACTTGACAAAAAATCCCTGATGATGGGTTGATAGTACCACACCTTGAACATCTAAGCGAAGCTTGAGCATCATACTTTTGTTCTTTTACAGGTGCAATCCATGGTTCATTTTTTTCATGTAGCTCATTAAAAATACATTTGCCTTCTTTTTGATAGCATTCTAAGTGATAGGGAGCGCCACATTCCGGGCAAACTACAACAGATTGACCATTGTCAAGTGAATTACCACAAATGGGACAATCAATATTAGCATATCTATTCATAAGTAAAAAGTTACCTCTCATATTGTTTATTATTAATTAAAATTATACACTAATAATATTTTAATATTAAACATTATAATGTAAATTTTTTTAAAACTGATATAATATTAATATACATTTCCGTAATTTAATTGTACAATTATAGTGTAACAATATTGTTACAAATTTAAAGAATTATATTTAATTTTTATTATTTTTGTTTTCAAAAAATACGATAAAAATATTAATTAGAAGGAAAAATGATATGACTAAAAAACAAAGAGCAACAATAGCCGTAGAAAAATTAAAAATTTTATATCCACAGGCAATTTGTTCATTAATATATAACAAAGAGAAGCCTTATGAGCTATTAATAGCAACTAGATTATCAGCGCAATGTACAGATGCACGAGTGAATATTGTAACCAAAGACCTTTTTGCAAGGTATACATCATTAGAGCAGTTTGCAAATGCAGATTTAAAAGATATCGAAAAAATAGTATATCCCTGTGGCTTTTTTAGAACAAAAGCATCGGATATTATTAAAATGACAAATAGCTTGATAAACGATTATAGTGGAGTTCTACCAGACACTATTGAAGAACTAACAAAATTATCTGGTATAGGCAGAAAAACTGCAAATTTAATTGTAGGTGATATATACGGCAAGCCTGCAATAGTCACTGATACTCATTGCATTAGAATATGTGGTAGACTAGGGCTTACTACATCAAAAGACCCTAAAAAGACTGAAGACGAGTTAAGAAAGATACTAGACCCCAAAGAATCAAGTGAATTTTGCCATAGAATTGTACTATTTGGACGTGATACCTGTAAATCTCAATCTCCTAAATGTGATGAATGCCAACTGAGGGAAATATGTAAGAAATATGTAAATGGATAAAAGTTAATAATTAATAGTGTTTAAATTTTAAAAAGGCACTCTCGAAATTACGAGAGTGCCTTTTGCTATGATAATATTATAGACATTTATTTTTCTAACACCCAGATGTCTTCACTTTCGTGGCGTTTTGGTCTAGACATTAGGTCGGAAATTGCAAGTTTAATATCTTTTCCCTCAGTAAGAATGCTATATAATTCATTAACTATTGGCATTTCTACATTATATCTTTTATTAAGTTCATATGCGGTTTTTGCAGCAATACATCCTTCAACTGTCATACCAACTCGATTAATTGCTTCATCGGCAGATAAACCTTGACCAATGAAAATACCACATCTGCGATTTCTAGAGTGCATACTTGTACATGTTACAATTAAGTCGCCCATACCAGTAAGCCCTGTAAATGTTTCAGCCTGTGCACCCATTGCTCTGCCAAGGCGAGCAATCTCTGCAAGACCTCTTGTGATAAGTGCTGCTTTAGTATTATCACCAAGTCCCATTCCGTCACATATTCCAGCACAAACAGCAATGATATTTTTTAAAGCACCGCCAAGCTCAACGCCAATTAAATCATCATTTACATAAACTCTAAGATTAGTGTTCATCAATAAATCTTGAACAAATTGTGCACTTTCTCGATTTTTACATGCCGCAACTATAGTAGTAGGAACACCTCTAGCAATTTCCTCTGCATGAGAAGGACCTGAAAGTATGACAATATCATTTTGTGGTAGTTCACTTTGAATTACCTCTGATAATCGCATTAATGTTGACTCTTCAAAACCCTTACCAACGTTTACAATGACTGTATCTTTATTTGCATGAGGTTTTAATTTTTGTGCAACATCTCTTACAAACTTAGAAGGTACAGCAAATATAATTAAATCAGCATCTTTTGCCTGTTCTAGTGAAGTAGTAAGACCTATTGACATATCAACTGCAACACCTGGTAAAAGTTTTCTGTTTTCTCCATGCAATCTAATATCGTCTATTTCCTTTTGGAAAGCAGACCATAATGTAACATCATGACCATATTTGTGGAGCATTACAGCAAGAGAAATGCCAAATCCTCCACTTCCTAAAATCAAAATATTAGCCATTAAAATCACTCCGTTCAATTCATTTTACATTACTATTATAATGTATGCTTGTTCAATACATACTCGTAGGGAGTGGTCTTTGACCGTTCCTCGGAGTGGTCAAAGACCACTCCCTACATTTTTAATTCATATATTTCTTAATGTATCAAATTCTTCTAGTCGATTTTCTTCTTAAATGATATTTTGTTTTCCTCATGTTTTATAAGCCTTGCGATATTTTGTCTATGCATATAAATTATAAGTATAGATATAGGCAAAGTAAGAATAATTTCAAAGTATGGCATTGAGTTTCCCTGCATCAATCTAAGTGACATAATTGATAGGGGATATAAAACTCCAGCAACAATTGAACCTAATGATACATATTTAGAAATTATAACAGTAATCAGAAATCCTGAAAAGCACATTATTCCTGCGATAGGGGATAGTATCATAAGAGCACCAAAAGAAACGAGAATTCCCTTTCCGCCCTTAAATCCATAAAAAATAGGGAAAACATGGCCAAGCAATGCGGCATATGCAACCAGATAATCACCTAGTATCAATCCGTCAACATTAGCAAAGTAGTGAAGTAAAAGGCGAACGAGTATAACTGAAACGATACCCTTTGAAAAGTCACCTAGTAATGTAAGCAAAGCAGGACCTTTACCAAGTGTGCGAAGCACATTGGTAAGACCAGCATTCCCACTGCCGTGATTTCTTATATCATCATTAGCAAATATCCTAGTAATTATAATTGCAAAATTACAACTTCCAAGTAAGTAAGCCGTTATAAAACTTACTAATAAACAAATTATAAGCGGTAAAGTCCACTCCATAAAAAGACCTCCGTTGTTAAATAATATAGTAGAATTAATTACAATTATTTATCTTCTCTTTCTCTAACCACAAAACGAATGGGCGTACCAATAAGTTTAAAAGTATCTCTTATCTGATTTTCAATGTAACGTCTGTATGAAAAGTGGAAAAGCTCTGCTTTATTTACAAAGCATACAAAGGTTGGCGGTTGAGTTGAAGCCTGAGTCATGTAGAAAATCTTTAGGCGCTTACCTTTATCAGATGGTGGTTGAACTCTTGCAGTTATATATCCTAGTAGGTCATTAAGTTTTCCAGTTGTAATTCTTATTTCATTGTTAGCTTTTACAGTGTTAATCATTTCGTATAATTTAGTTATGCGTTGCCCTGTTAATGCAGAAATGAATACAAATGGAGCATAAGACATAAAACTAAAATCACCTTCAAGCTTAGTTTGTGTTTCTTTCATTGTTTTATCAGTTTTTTCAACTGCATCCCATTTGTTAACAGCGATTACACAAGCCTTGCCTTGTTCATGAGCATATCCTGCAATTTTAGAGTCTTGTTCTGTAAAGCCTTCAAGCGCATCAATCATGATAACACATACATCAGCACGTTCAACTGCCATATATGCACGCAATACGCTGTAATGCTCGATTTTATCAATAACTCTAGAACGTCTACGAAGTCCTGCTGTATCAATGAAAACATATTTTCCAAACTCATTTTCAACAATGGTATCTACTGCGTCACGTGTAGTTCCAGCAATATTAGAAACAATAACGCGGTTTTCACCAGAAATTTTATTTACAAGTGAGGATTTACCAACATTAGGCTTACCGATAATTGCAACTTTAATGAAATCATCATCATAGTCGTCATTCATATCTTTATCGATATTTTCAAAAACTGCATCCAAAAGGTCACCAGTACCATGCCCGTGTGTTGAAGAAACAGCATAGATTTCACCTAAACCGAGGTTGTAGAACTCATAAAAATCTGATGGAGGCTCACCAACATTATCACACTTGTTTACACAAATAACAACGGGTTTTCCACTTTTTTGAAGCATTAAAGCTACTTCTTTATCGGTTGCAGTAACTCCATCTCGAACATCAACTACAAGAATTGTAACATCCGCACTTTCGATTGCAATTTCTGCTTGCTTTCTCATTTGTACTAGGATTTCATCATCTGATTCAGGCTCGATACCGCCTGTATCAACTAAAATAAATCTCTTATTAAGCCATTCACATTCAGCAAATATTCTGTCACGAGTAACACCTGGGGTATCCTCAACAATAGATAGTCGCTGACCAATAAGTTTATTAAATAGTGTTGATTTTCCCACGTTTGGTCTGCCTACAACGGCAACAACTGGTTTTGCCATAATAATCTCCTTCTATAAAAATGCACAATTTATAATGCACAAAGAATTGTTGTCTACTGACAACATATGCTAAATCTCATTTAAGATGAAATTGGAACGATTTGAATATATTATTTTTCTCCAATTAAAACATTTAGTAGTTCATAACCATCGTTTTCTACTAATGAAACATTTATGTTTAGTTCATGCTTTAATTCTTCAAGTGTGACATCATCTAAAAATTTGTCCTGTTCATGCCTTAGCATGCAACTAGGTAATATAAGGCGTTCTCCCAAATCAACATCTTTTAATTGATTGATAAGGTCACCACCAGTTACAAGCCCAGCAACAGTAATAGTTTTACCAAAAAACTCATTTTCTATTGCTATAACATTACACTTTAAATTATGCCATTTATTACGTAGTTCGTCAACAAGTTTTTGAATATGCGGTTGTGCGTCAACACCTGTTGCAATTGTAATATGGCGTTTTGTAGTACATTCATCTATATCTTGTAAAGCAGACATAAATTCATCTTTTTGTAAAGCGATAATTCCAACACCATTTTCAAGTTGAGAAAAATCCTCATAATAATCTGCGTTTGGAATTGATCTTTTTGCTTTTATATAAAACTCATCAGCAGGGAAAGCGACTCTTGAACCATTTTCAGAATAAAACTTATTAGAAAATTCTTCAATTATGTCAATTGTTTCAGCCGCTGACTGTTGATCATAAACTACAAGAGGATAAAGCCCATCACGGAATTTTGTAACACCAACTGGGACACATGCAATTGTCTGGACGCTAGGGAATAGACGAGATAAATCATTAAGGC
>DAMDCT010000054.1:13368-17663 GCA_032091455.1 Oscillospiraceae bacterium
AGGCTTCGCTTTAATTCATCACCGTCATTAATGCCTCTGCACAATACAAGTTGACAATTTAGTTTGATTCCTTCATTTGCTAGTTTGTCAAGATAAGATAATACTTCTCCAGCAAAGCGATTAGACATCATTTTAACCCTCAGTTCGGGGTTTGTTGTGTGTACTGAAATGTTGATAGGACTTATATGCATTTTTATAATACGGTCAATCTCTTCAGATTTCATGTTAGTTAGTGTGACGTAATTACCAAATATAAATGAAAGCCTTGCATCATCATCTTTAAAGTATAAGCTTTCACGCATTCCACATGGCATCTGATCAACAAAACAAAACATGCATTTATTTGTGCAACTATGTTGTTTATCTATTAAATAAGTATCAAATGTAAGTCCGATATCCTCATATTCTGATTTTTTTATATGAATTGTTTTTTGCTTTCCATTAACTTTTTTAATTTGAATTTCAAGTCGGTTTTCAGCAGCATAAAATTCATAGTCGAGCACATCATTAATTTCATTCCCATTTATGGAAATAAGAGAATCGTTTACAGAAAGGTTTTTTTTTGATGCAATACTTTTATTATTAACTCCGTTAATTATAACGCTCATAGTGCTCTCCTTTGACTTATAAAGTGTAATAATTATTGTGCCACTAAAATTAGTAATACACAATAATTATTTAAGAAAATTATGTGGACAAAATAAAAATTATCAATTTGGAATAGGACTTAGCTTGTAAGCTTATAAAAAACTGTCGCCACAAAATTATGGCGACAGTTTTCAGATACAAAATAGGCATAGTATCATGTTAACTATGATATTACGTTTTAGCCAAGCCAAGCATTTTGCAATTATGCTTCCTTTTTAATAACTTCAACGCCTTTATAATAACCACAATTACCACAAACTTTGTGTGGAGCCTTAAGCTCACCACATTGTGTGCATTTTGAAAATGCAGGCATATCTAATTTAGAAACGCTTGAACGTCTTTTGTCTCTTCTTGCTTTGGATACTTTTCTCTTTGGTACAGCCACAATGAGCACCTCCTTTTAAATATAGGTCTATTTTAGCAGTTGACTTAACACTTCGAGTCTTGGGTCAACTTCGTTCTTTTTGCATAGACAGCTTTGTTGGTTTAAATTAATGCCACATTTAATGCATAAACCTTTACAATCATGACTGCAAAGCAGTTTTGATGGTAGATTCAAAAGTATATCAGATAAACAAAGCTCATCTAAATCAAGCTTGAAATCGTTAACCAAAATATACTCATCATTGTCAGTGTTTAGCTTAGTGACTAAAATTTGTTCAAACGAAAAATGATAATCACGATTGAAAACCTCTAAGCATCTGTCACAATGTAGTTTTAAAGTAAAGTCGGACGTGTAGTTTAAAGATACAATTCCGGCTCTATTGAAAACCTTACCTTTTACATTAACAGGGGAGATAAACGGTTTATCAGAAAATAGTTCATAGTCAGACAAATCAAGAGAGTAATCAAACTCCAAAGACTCATCAACAATATCAAAAACTTGCTTTAATTCAATAATCATTTTTACACCTCTATTACTATGCCTATTTATTATATATAAAATTACCTAGTTTGTCAAGAAAAATAGATTTAAATGTTTTATTATATATAAAACTTAATTTTAATTATGAAATGCATGTCCTATAATTCAATATATTTATTGAATACACTCTAAAATGCACTGAGCGGTCAAATTACATATATAATCATCAAAGCTTTTTAAGTCCTCGATACTTTTAAAGATGTTTTCAAAATTCGCAGGACTACCTGCATAGCCTAAAGGAACTAGCTTTCTTGTTTCATCCCAACCCTTACTCCAAACTTCTAATTCCTGATAAGTTAAATCAGTGGGTTTCAAACTTTTTGCAATATCTACATTGACACATTCAGGATAATAGTAATTCATACAAGATGTTTCAATTGCACCAGCGTGTATATCAAGAAGTTCAGGAGTATCTGTATCCATATTAAAAAATTGTGTTGATTCATTTTGCAAAGGTGGATTTACAGGTAAAATGTAATCTTCATTTCCGATTAAATTAAATCGTTCAATATTAAAGCCTTCTGTTACCATTCGTACATTTAGACTCATATCTTTTCGAACAGCAATAATTGCGTCTGAAATTGCGCTTATGTGGTCAATATCTCCATGGCCATAAAAGCAAAAAACATTTTCAAAACCCCATCGGCTTAAACATGCTAGAATATCATATATCATATTTTTTAATGTTTCTTTTCTAACAGTAAAAGAACCCGGGAAAGCCCCTGTTACATTATTTATTCCCCAATAATATGGAGGTACAATTAACACCTTTTGACCAATATCTTCAAGCCTTTTTTTAATCTGTTTACATCCATTGTAACTAATATAAATATCGGTACCTAAACATAAATGAGGACCATGTTCTTCAATAACTCCCATAGGGAATAATACTATTACATTTTTCTTCTCCATTTTTTCAATGTCCGTCCATGCCATATCTGCCATTGTTTCTTCAAAAATTGAATATGCCATAATATTTAACAACCCTTCTTGTTTTAATGTATACAATTTTACAACCATACGGAAAAAACTACAAGTCTTGTAAAAAACCCCACTTTGTGTTATAATTAATATATAGCCTATTAGGCAAAAATAATGAAAAATATTTATAGTAAAAATATAAAGATAACCATTCTTTTTAACAAGTATGATTATCTTTATAAAATAAGGTTGTAGTTTTGTGTCAATAAATTGTTACATTGCAGATTTCACTGAAATAAATATGCATATATGAAAACTGGTTAGAAATATATTTTTTATTATTAGATTTTACTGCTAAATCTAAATCAACATCATCTAAAACAGGGAAGCTTAATGCAATTGTTGTACCACAGTTAACTTCACTTTTAACAAAAATGTTTCCACCCATTGCCTCAACAATTTTCTTGGAAGTTGGAAGGCCAAGACCTAAACCTTGAGGTTCCTTTGATTGCACATTTTCAGAGTAAGTAAAGAATGGATTGAAAATCTGATCAATATTTTCTTGCTTTATTCCAACACCTTCATCAGTTATGGTAATATTAGCATAACCGTTATTCAACCTTAAGACTATTTTTATGGTAGAATCCTTAGGAGAGAAGATACAGCTGTTTGAAATAATACAAAATAAAGCCATAGAAAGATATTCATCATCAAAATTTGATATTATAATATCATCACATAAGTTATACTCTAATTTGTATCCCGAATCCACTAGCATTACTTGCAATGCTTTCATAAGGTCGTCTAAATAATTATTCAATATGATTGGTCTAAAATTAAAATCAACTTTATTGTTCACAAGCTTATAATATTCATTCGTAGAAATTGATGTTTTAAGCATTTTGTAACAGTTATTTGTTATATTATTTAAACATTTTAATTCCTCATATTGTTCAAGTAAATCGAGCTTATGTGCAATAATTGGTATTATATTAAGAATTCGTATAGTAGGGTCTTTAAAGCTTTCACATATGCAGCGAGGTAATGTTTTTTCATTTATGTTTTTATTGCTATTCAATTCTAAACAGCAAACGATAGTATCTAATTTGTTTTGATTATTGAAAATTGGATAGAAGGATATTGAACTTTCCCGTAGATTAAACAAGAAAGTTGTCGAATGGAAAGGCAAGCCTTTATTGAGCTTACAAAGCCCTTCAACAAGTTCATTGCAATTTATCAATGAATGGATAAATAGGTTATCTGACTTATTTATATTTATGCTATTTTTTATTATATAATTATTTATATATGTGACATTTAAGTTTTCATCACATAAAAAAATAGGATTGTTATTGTTGTTAAACAATTTTAATATATCTTCTTGATTATATTTCATGTGACACCTCTCAAAATTCTTAAGCACATATTATTAGTAACAAAATTATTATACTTTTATTTTAAATATTTGTAAAGATATTTGTAAATTATATTTAGTTTAAACTTATTTGGTAATAATATTTAGGTAAAGTTATAAATATTACGTTAAATTTATAACAAACTCTTGTTATTTGTTTTTAAATAGTATAAAATATAAGAGTAATATTTTTCAAAAAGTTAGTTTGGGTAATTTAATTCAAATTAGCTTTATGTGTGTGATATTTTGTTTTATGCTCTATATTATGCACAATTAACTCCTGTCATTTGCCGACGAAGAGTGATAGGTTTTATAATATATTAAGATTTGTTATCGTCGGAGAAATGGAGATTAAAATGTCAGTTAAAGTTGCAATTAATGGTTTTG
>DAMDCT010000054.1:17673-18696 GCA_032091455.1 Oscillospiraceae bacterium
TAGACAAATGTTTGGTGCAGAAGGTTATGAAATCGTTGCTATTAACGATTTAACTAACCCAAAGATGTTAGCACATCTATTAAAATACGATTCAGCACAAGGCAGATATCGCCTATGTGATAAAGTTGAAGCTAAAGAGGATTCTATAGTTGTTGACGGTAAAGAAATTAAGATTTATGCAAAAGCTAACGCTGCAGAGCTTCCTTGGGGCGAAATCGGTGTTGACGTTGTTCTTGAGTGTACAGGCTTCTATGTATCAAAAGCTAAATCTCAAGCTCATATCGATGCAGGTGCTAAGAAAGTTGTTATTTCAGCTCCAGCTGGTAACGACCTACCAACAGTAGTTTTTAGCGTAAACGAAAATATCTTATCAGCTGATGATAAAATTATTTCTGCTGCTTCTTGTACTACAAACTGTCTAGCTCCTATGGCTAATGCACTAAATAAATTAGCGCCTATTACTAAAGGATTTATGACTACAATCCATGCTTACACTGGTGATCAAATGGTTCTTGATGGACCACATAAAAATAATGATTTAAGAAGAGCTCGTGCTGCTGCTGTAAACGTTGTACCTAATACAACTGGTGCTGCAAAAGCTATCGGTCTTGTTATTCCAGAATTAGCTGGTAAATTAGATGGTGCTGCTCAAAGAGTTCCAGTTCCAACAGGTTCATTAACTGAATTAGTTTCTGTAGTTGAAGGAAAAGTTACTGCTGAAGATGTAAATGCTGCAATGAAAGCTTCTGCTTCTAATTCTTTTGGTTATACTGAAGAGCAATTAGTGTCTTCTGATATTATCGGTATTTCTTATGGTTCATTATTTGATGCTACTCAAACAAAAGTTACTGACTTAGGTGATGGTAAGACTCTTGTTAAAACTGTTGCTTGGTATGATAATGAAAATTCATACACAAGTCAAATGGTAAGAACTATTAAATATTTTGCTGAATTAGCATAATTTAAGTTAAAACCATAAAAAGCACTCCTTATACATCATAGGGAGTTCTTTTTTGACTTGTT
>DAMDCT010000055.1:0-10115 GCA_032091455.1 Oscillospiraceae bacterium
ATGGGACAAGTGAACAACTTATTATAAGTGGCGATAAAATCGGCGTTGATAAATACGTTGTATGCTCAACCGCAACAAGACCGGAACAGGTTTTGCCAATTAATGATTTTATATATGAGCAATGCCAAATATATGAAGATAAGTTCATTGGGTTTGCAACACTCCATCCAGCAATGGAAAACATTGAGGAGGAGATAGAACGTATAATTGAGCGTGGTTTTAAGGGTATAAAACTTCATCCCGATTTTCAGCACTTTAACATTGATGATACAGCTGCATTTGAGATATATAAGCGTGTTGAAGGAAAACTGTTTGTGTTATTCCACACAGGGGATGACCGCTATGAATATTCACGCCCAATTAGGCTTGCAAGGGTATGTGATAGGTTTACAGACTTAAAGTGCATTGCTGCACATTTTGGCGGATACAAGTGTTGGGATGAAGCATATGACGTATATGACAGCAAGAATATTTTTATGGATACATCAAGCACGTTGTTTGAGTTAAGCAATGATAAAGCGCTGAAGATGATAGATAAATTCAGCCCAAGTCAGTTTTTCTTTGGAACGGACTCCCCAATGTGGACTCACGAACATGAACTAGAGAGATTAAAACAGTTAAACTTAAATGAAGCTTATTTAAAATCAATTTTATATGACAATTTTTATAATGCTGTATTAAAATAATTTTTCAGTTTAATTCGATTATATCAGCAAATAACATGTGATTTGACATTTAGTAAAATATTTTAACAAATTGCAAATAAAACATTGAAAAAAGTTTAACAATATTGTATAATTGACTTATCGTTGCGATTAAAAAAGGATAAGCGAATATATTCGCAATCCTTATTATAAAAAGAAGAGGAGAGATATAATGGATTACAATATTGATTGGGGATTTTCATGGTCAGTTGTTATTACGGGTTTAGTAGTTGTATTTGCTGTTCTAATTTTGTTAGTGTTGCTTTGCATGACAATGGGCAAAATTTTTGAATCAATTGACAAGAAAAGAAACTCAAGTAATAATTCACCATCAACACCTAGCCCAGTAAAGGCACAAGGTGGTGCGGCTACTGTTGATATGATTCAAAGTGGCATTGGGGATGATGTTGTTGCTGCAATTACAGCAGCAATAGCTGTAATAATGTCTTCAGAGGGAAATCAAAAACCATTTGCTGTAAAGAGTATTAAAAGAGCACGTGATGCTCGTCCAGTATGGAATGTTACAGGTATATCAGAAAACACACGTCCATTCTAGATTTAAAATAAGGAGAAAAATTAATTATGTTTGAAGTATTTGCTGAAACAATACAAGGCATATTACAAGACTCTGGTATTTTGTCAATCACTTTACAACAAGGTATAATGATTGCAATTTCAGGCCTTTTGATGTACCTTGCTATTGCAAAGGGCTATGAGCCACTTCTATTATTACCAATAGCGTTCGGTATGCTATTAACCAACCTCCCTATGGCTGAGTTGTTCCACATGGACTTTTTCGTTAGCAATAATATTGATTATGCAAAAGTATTGCATGATGGTGGTCTTTTAGACTTCCTATACATTGGTGTTAAGCTTGGAATTTATCCATCATTGATTTTCTTAGGAATAGGTGCGATGACGGATTTTGGTCCACTAATTGCTAACCCAAAGAGTTTTCTACTAGGTGCCGCAGCACAAGCAGGAATATTCTTTACGTTTATAGGTGCAATTTTATTAACATCTATAATTCCTGAATCTGCTCCAGAATGGTTACAAGCTCTTCGCTTTACTTATAAAGAAGCGGCTTCCGTTGCAATTATTGGTGGTGCTGATGGTCCAACTTCTATCTATGTTGCTAAGACACTTGCGCCAGCATTATTAGGTTCAATTGCAGTTGCCGCATATTCATATATGGCATTGGTTCCAGTTATCCAACCTCCTATTATGAAAGCTTTAACATCAAAAAAAGAGCGTTGTGTTGTTATGAAACAACTTCGCCCTGTATCAAAAACAGAAAAAATTCTATTCCCTATATTCGTTACTCTGGTTATTTCTTTAATTGTTCCATCTGCAACCCCTCTATTAGGTATGTTGATGCTTGGTAACTTAATGAAAGAAAGTGGTTGTGTCGATCGTCTTGTAAAGACTGCCCAAAACGAACTTATGAATATAGTAACAATTTTCTTAGGTGTATCTGTTGGTGCAACTACAAAAGCAGAATATTTTATTAGTCCTAAGATACTTGGTATTATTGTATTAGGCTTGATTGCATTCTGTGTTGGTACTGCAGCTGGTGTGCTATTTGGTAAATTAATGTACATCACTTCAAAAGGTCAAGTTAATCCACTTATCGGTTCAGCTGGTGTATCAGCAGTTCCAATGGCAGCTCGTGTATCACAAAAAGTTGGTGCAGAGGCTAATCCTACTAACTTCCTACTAATGCATGCAATGGGACCAAATGTTGCAGGTGTTATAGGTTCTGCAGTAGCAGCTGGCGTACTATTAAGTATATTTGCGTAACTTCAGTTAGATTGTGAATTTATAATTAAACACTGTTAAATGTGAAAATCCTCGCTCATTTGAGCGAGGATTTCTGTATTTATATAATTAAAATTTCTTTTTAATCAATAATATACTAGCAATTGAAACAAGTCCAACTGAAAGTGCTAGAGGGAACCAAGAATTTGGAACTAAGAATGTATCGCCATTCATACCATAATAACTGAATATCATTGTTGGAATTGCCATTAAGGTTGTTATTATTGTTAAAACTTTCATAACAATATTTAAGTTGTTAGATATAATAGATGCAAATGCATCCATCATTCCAGATAAGATGCTTGAGTAGATATTTGACATTTCAATAGCCTGTTTAAACTCAATCAAAACATCTTCTAATAGCTCTTGGTCTTCCTCATACAGTTTTATAACTCTACCTCTTAGAATCTTCTCTAAGGTTATCTCATTTGCTTTAAGTGAAGTAGAAAAATAAACAAGTGATTTTTCTAATCCTAAAAGTTGAATAAGTTCTTTGTTTTTCATTGATTTATGAAGTTCATTTTCCATTTGTGAAGACATCTTGTTGATATGTTTTAGTCGAATTAAGAAGCTTTGTGCAATACGCAGTAATATTGATAACAGAAACCGAGTTTTCATAGTGGTTTGAATGTTTTTCACAAATCCGTTTGATATATCAGATATTGCCGTAATTTCGTTTAAACACACAGTTACAACGTTTGTTGGTGTAATAATTATACCAACTGGCATTGTAGTATAAACAAGAGTATTTTTGCCCTCGGTCATTGCCAAAGGAGTATCAATAATGATAAGAGTTTGATTATCTTCAATCTCGACACGTGATGATTCTTCTTCGTCGAGTGCGGCACTAACAAAATCACGATCTAGTTTTAATTCAGTAGTCAAGAAATTTATTTCCTCGACGGTGGGACTGACGGCATTAACCCAGCATCCTTCGGTTATTGTGTCGACTTTTACGACAGTGTTGTTGATTGTTTTATAAAATCCCAACATCATTTTATCCTCCTTTTTGTGTATTGTAATATAGTTTAAATCTACCTACCATATAACTTTAATTATACCATATTACTCAGCAGTAATACAACCTCCGCAAAAAATAAAACTAACTTTATCAAAATATAAAGCTAGTTTTGTATCTTTGGGTGATTTAAAATAGGGCAGAATATCTCATCTAAGATTTATTTAATAATAGAATATAACTGATCAAAATTATTAATTATGTAATCTGATATATCGCTTCTATTTTTGTCAGTAAATAAACAAGCATGAATACCTGCATTTGTTGCAGATAATATGTCTAAATCTCTATCTCCAATCATTATCGCTTCACTATGTTTCATATTATATTTATCAATAAGATAATTTATTGCATTTGGACTTGGCTTTCTTTCAAATCCATTTTGTGAAGTTATAAAATCAGTAAAATAATTATATAAACCATGGTTTTTCAACAATTCAATTGCAGACTCTCCTCTATGTGTATATAAGTAATTATGTTTATCAGATTTATGAATATATTTGCAAATTTCTTCAATCCCTTTATAGGGTTTACATAAATTGATTTCTATATCTGTTTTTGTGGATTTGTATTTTTCAATAAATGTGTCGCTTATATGATATTTTTGTTGGTAGTGGCTTATGGTATGGGGCATAGATACTTTCATGTGTTTTAATATTTCTTCTAATGGTTCAGTTAATCCTTCGTTATAAAGCGATTCTTTGAAAATTTGTGCCATCACTGGATATGTATCAAAAAGTGTACCATCAAAGTCCCATATAATATGCTTATACAAATTTATATTCTCCTAATATCTTTATTATTTAGCCCTAAGTTTCATCTATTGGTAATGATGCCACTGCATTAAGGTCTAGCCCTGCTGTATTACCACTTTTATACTCATAATAAGCTTGACTTCCAACCATTGCGGCATTATCACCACAATATTTAAGCGGGGGCATATAGAGATTATAATTGCGTTTTTGACATTCGTCTGTAAGTCTTGCCCTAATTCCACTATTTGCGCATACTCCTCCAGCTACAACAATGTTTTTGTAACCAAACTCTTTTGCCGCATGCATTAATTTATCACTAACTATATCACATACAGCAAGTTGAAAACTTGCAGATAAGTCATTTTTATTAACTTCTATTCCTTTTTGTTGGGAGTTGTGAAGTAAGTTTAGTACAGAAGTTTTAAGCCCTGAAAAGCTGAAATCATATTCGCTACCATCGACTTTTGGGCGAGGAAGTTTATATGCGTATTTATCACCAAATTGAGCCGCTTTATCAAGTTCAACTCCACCTGGATAACAATAACCCATTGCTCGAGCCGCTTTATCAAATGCTTCTCCTGCCGCATCATCACGAGTTCTGCCGATAACGTTATAGTCAGTGTAGTCTTTAACCTCAATAATATGGCTATGCCCACCAGATACCACAAGACAAAGGAATGGTGGTTTTAGGTCGGGATGAGCTAAGTAGTTTGCGGCAATATGTGAACGAATATGATGAACAGGAATAAGTGGTTTGTTTTTTGCCATGCTAAGTCCTTTTGCAAAATTCACACCAACAAGTAATGCCCCTATTAAACCGGGTGCATATGTTACTGCAATCGCATCAATATCATCAAGAGTTAGATTAGCAGTTTTTAAAGCTTCATCAGTAACGCCAACAATGCTCTCACAATGCCTGCGTGATGCTATTTCGGGTACAACACCGCCATATAAGCGATGTTCTTCTATTTGTGTTGCGACAATGCTTGAAATCACATTTACGCCGTCTTCAACAACGGCTACTGCAGTTTCATCACATGAGCTTTCTATTGCGAGAATTTTCATATATATCAATCCTTTGATTTTATTTATGTAATTACTGTTTTATTCAAACTTCAATTGTATACAGCAGTGCATTTTCTATTGGATTTTCATAAATATTCTTTCTTTCTCCTACTTTAGAAAAACCCACTTTCTCATAGAAATCTATTGCTGTTATATTTGATTTTCTAACTTCAAGAGTGAAAAAAGAAATCTTTATATTTTCACCATATTTGATTAATTCTTTTATTAACATTAAACCAATGCCGCTTCTTCTATATTGTTTTGTTACTGCTATATTATTAATATAGCCATCTTCAAACACGCAATGTGCGTTTATAAATCCAATAACTTCATTGTTTTCTATTGCCACAAGTGTAAGGGAATGTGGGTTATTAAGTTCCGCCTTAATACCATCAAGCGACCACGGCATAGAAAAGCATTCATTTCCAATATTAAATATTTGTTCTGAATGATGAGATTTCATTTTCTCAATTGTAGGCATTACTATACTTCCTTTAATTCTTCCTTAAAATATTCAAGCATTTTGTCACGGCAAATCCTGTATTTATCTAGTTCTTGACCAAATGGGTCATTAATATCAAGTACTTTAATTTTATCTCCAATTTCATTACAAGTGTTAACGATAACATTTTTGTGTTGTAGCGTCATAACATAGATTTTATCGGCTTCAATAAGGTCTTGCAACATAACTCTTTTTGAACGGTGATTTTTGATATCAATTCCTATTTCTTTTAAAGCTTCAACTGCGTTTTCACTTGCAGAGTCACCGTCAAAAGCAGAAATTCCCATGCTCGAAACATCTATATTATCAATATTATTATCTTTAATTATTTTGTTAATTACTCCCTCTGCCATTGGACTTCTACAAGTATTACCAGTGCAGATTACAATAATTTTGCGCATAATATTTTCTCCTTTTCAATAGTTTGCATAACTTCAGTCTTTATTGAAAATGGTTATCCTTTTGCCACATACCAGTTTTGTCCTGTGCTAATGTCAACAATAAGCGGAACTAGTAAGTTTGCCGCATTTTCCATTTCCTCTTTTAACATTGCCTTTACCATTTGTGCTTGCATTGCTGGCGCTTCGATAATCAATTCGTCGTGTACTTGTAAAATAAGCCTTGCATCAAGCTGTTCTTTTTTTATTCTGCTATGAACTTTTACCATAGCAAGTTTAATTATGTCTGCGGCTGTTCCTTGAATTGGTGTGTTAAGTGCAATGCGCTCAGCAAAAGCCTTCACCATTTTGTTTGTTGCATTGATGTCGGCAAGGTCACGTTTTCTGCCATATAGTGTTTTAACATATCCTTCTTTTTGCGCTTGCTCAATTATTGTATGCATATAATTTGCAACACCACTGTAAGTCCTTAAATATGCCTCTATATAAGCCTTCGCTTCACCGACAGAAACATTGATGTCTTGAGAAAGAGAATAGGCACCAATACCATAAACAATACCAAAGTTAATTGCTTTTGCTCTGCTTCTCAACTCACTTGTAAGTTGCTCAATAGGACAATTAAATACTTGTGAAGCAGTAATTGCATGAATATCGTCGCCGTTTAAAAACGCATCAATCATGTTTTCATCATTTGCAATATGTGCTAAAATTCGAAGTTCAATTTGGGAATAGTCAGCGTCAACAAGAGTGTAGCCTTCTCTTGCAATGAAAAATTTGCGTATTTCGCTACCTAGTGGTGTGCGAACAGGAATATTTTGAACGTTAGGTTCAGAAGAACTAATTCTGCCCGTTCTTGTTTCAGTTTGGTTAAAGGTTGAATGCACACGTTTGTCATCACCAATAACGTTTATAAGACCGATAACATAAGTTGAGTTAAGTTTTGCAAGTTTTCTATATTCCATAATTGCAGGTATAATTTCGTGCTTGTTCATTAAAGATTCAAGCACATCAATATTAGTTGAGTAACCTGTTTTTGTTTTTTTAGTTGCTGGAAGTCCCAATTTTTCAAAAAGAATTGTGCCTAATTCTTTTGTGGAATTTACGTTGAACTCTTCACCTGCAAGCAAGAATATTTGTCTTTTGATTTCTGTAATATCCGTTTCAATTTTGTTGCCAAACTCAATTACGCCGTCTTTATCAATTGCAAATCCCTCTATTTCCATGTCAGCAAGCACTTCACAAAGTGGCAACTCAATATCATTATATAGTGAAAGCATTTCTTCTAATTTAAGCTCTTTCTCTAACTGGTCACAAAGGTAGGGGAGGCAAGCAATACCCAAATAGCCAATTGAATTGTTAAAGTTCATGCCAATTAAATGGCGATTGGCAAGAGTAAATAAATCATATCCTTTTGAGCTTGGGTTTAAAAGGTATGCCGCTAGTTCTGCGTCGAACTTTAAATTTACGTCTTCATAGCCTAATTGTTTTATATGCTTAATAATAGGTTTTGCCATAAAAGTTTTTATTGAGATTGAGTTATCTGCAATGAATTTTATTACATCATCTTTTATTTCATTTACGCAGTATATGTGATCAAATTCATTATCTGAAATATTTAGTAATAAACCTTTTTCATCATCTTGCAAAATACAAACAAATCCCTTGTTTGTAAGTGCAACTATAATTTCATCTAGTACAGGATTTTCATGCAAACAAAACTTTACACCAACACTCTGAACAGGTTCGTTGTTTTGACTTGAAGCACATGAAATATCAAGCTTTTGAAAAAAGCTAAACATCTCAAGTCTTGTCATAATCTCTGATAATTTTTCTACGTCAGGTTGTTTTTTAATATAAGTTTCAATGGATGAATCAATTGGCACATCACAGCATATTGTTGCAAGTTGACGACTTTTAAATGCGGCTTCTTTATCGTCACCTAATAATTTTTTAACTCTAGGTGTTACTTCAAGTTGATCCAATTTTTCATATATTTCTTCTAGATTATGATATTTTTGAATTAAAGTGGTTGCAGTTTTTTCGCCGACACCCTTAACGCCTGGGATATTATCTGAACTATCACCCATAAGTGCCTTTAACTCAATAACTTGTTTTGGCAAAATCCCAAAATCATCAGCCACACGTTGAGGCGTATACATAACATTTTCCTTAGTTTTTGCAAGAGATACGCTAACTTTTTCATTAACAAGTTGTAGGCAATCTCTGTCTCCTGTTGCAATAACACATTCACAATCTGGCATATTTAAACATTTTGCAGAAAGTGTGCCTAAAATATCATCACCCTCATAGCCCTCACAACCAATAGTTGTATAGCCCATTAGTGCAAGAATTTCTTTTATTAATGGGAGTTGCTCTGCTAAATCTTCTGGCATTCCTTTTCTATTAGCCTTGTATTGATCACTTATATCGTTTCTGAAAGTTTTTCTTGATACATCAAATGCAATTGCGACAGATGAAGGTTTAATTTCCCTTTCTAGTTTAAGCAGAATATTTAAAAATCCAAAAATTGCATTGGTGTGTATGCCGTCCTTTGTTGTCAATGGGCGTACACCATAAAATGCTCTGTTTAATATGCTGTTTCCGTCTATTGCTAAAAGTTTCAAGTGAAAAACCTCAATTCTATTATTTTGTTTTCGTTATTTTGTTAGTATATTTGAATGATACAACCCTGTGTCGTCCATAGTAATTGATGTAACATCATTGCAATGTAATTGTTAAATTAAAAGTGTAGTTGACTGTTGCAACTTGTTATTGTTATAATAACATTGTTAATTAAATTATACCACGAAACAATGTATATATCAATAAGAAGGCAGGGAGCATAACTGTGCAGAAAAACAGGATAATTGAAAAAATAAAAATAGGCAATGTTGAAATTGATAAAACAGCATGTCTTGCACCGATGGCATCGGTTGCAGATAGAGCATATCGATATATGTGTAAAAAATATGGTGCGAGTTACGTAGTCGGAGAAATGGCAAGTGCAAAAGGACTTTGTTATTCTGACAGAAAGTCAAAAGAGTTATTAGAAGTAACTGATTTTGAATACCCAATGGGGGTTCAGCTATTTGGAGATAGTCCAGAGTTTATGGCAAAAGCGGCTATCGTTGCCGCACAATATAACCCTCAAATTATTGACATAAATATGGGCTGCCCTGTACCTAAAGTTGCAGGAAACGGCTGTGGAAGCGCATTGATGAAAACCCCAGAACTTGCGGCTGAAATTGTGCATGCAGTAGTAAATGCAACGGATATACCTGTTACTGTTAAAATCCGAAAGGGATGGGATGAAGAGAATGTAAATGCAGTTTCTTTTGCAAAGCTAATGGAAAGCGCGGGTGCTAGTGCAATAACGGTACATGGACGCACTAAACAGCAAATGTATCTACCACCAGTTGATGTTGATATTATAAAGGCAGTAAAGCAAGCTGTAACTATTCCTGTTATAGGAAACGGAGGGATTGATTCACCGCAGTCTGCTGAAGAAATGTATGAATATACAGGTTGTGACCTAGTTATGATTGGACAAGCAACTTATGGTAGACCGTGGATATTTGAAGAAATAGCTCACTATTTTTCAACTGGTGAATTATTGGAAGAAAAGCCGTTAGAAGAGCACCTTAATATCATGTATGAACACATTAAGTTAATTGTTGAATTAAAGGGAGAAAAAATGGGTATGCGAGAGGGAAGAAAGCATGCCGCATGGTACATTAAGGGAACAAAGGGTGCTGCAGGTTTTAGACATGCTTGTGGAAAACTCAACACACTTGATGAACTAAATGAATTAATAATTGAAGTTAAAAAAATGATATAATTACGAAAAATAAGCCA
>DAMDCT010000055.1:10125-15812 GCA_032091455.1 Oscillospiraceae bacterium
TTCCTCTGGCTTTACTAGTTGCTTTTTGTATTGCTTAATTGGTGGCTTTAACTCCATTATAACTTATATTGTTTATGTAAGTTATGTAATTGACATTTACTCCATTTGCGTTAAAGAGTATTGAATTGCAGAAAGGATTTGGAGGATTAGTTGCTGGAATATCACTAAGTATGTCAATATTTTGTATACTTATGCCATTTGAAAAAATTAAATTTGCTGACTTTTCTATTAGCTTTTTTGGGACATTTTTAATATTCCAAATGTCTGTATTAATCATAATCCAAGTTGAAGATGTAGTAGTATCATCTTCAACAAACTTTTTAAACTGCTCAATAGTTTCAATTAAAAATGGATTTCTTCCATCTGCTCCATTTCCAGAGGCATAGGTATCTGCGATAACAATTGAATTATAATCTAAATAGTCTGGAAATTGGTCGTTAGTTTCAGAACTAGTTGGATTAGATGAAGAACTATTCTCCATTTTCTTTACATTAATGATAACATCGGTTGATGCTACTGGACTATCAAGACCAGTAATGTCAGAGTACCAATTAAGCACACTTTTATTTTTCTTCCCAGTGAATAAGATAGACGATGCTCCCTCAACTTTGCCACCATTGTCACTTCCAATATCCATTGTTGCAGGGGTTATTGGATAGATAACTTGAAGCACTCCGTCAACTTCAAATTTTAAGGTGTAACCATTTAAGTTAAGATTAAATACATTATTTGAAATGAGAGCTTCGTTGATCGTAACGTCATTAGTTAATACAAACGAGTCGCCACCTTTGTTTTCCACTATTGCTTTTTTAAATGTATCCAAGTCTTTTATTGAATGAACAGTATCACCACCTTGGTTTGCCGCAAGAATAATATCAACTTCAAGTTGTGCGCTTTGGTATGAAGTTGAAGCGGTTTGTAAAATACCTAAGTTAACCATATAAATGTGCGACGATTTTGCACCTAATGCAATTGGTGATTTTAAGCCAATTTTAGTGATGTTTGTACCGAGATTTGTTACAGTTTCACCCTCGGTTAATTTGGACGTGTCACCAGTTGTTAAAGACTGATTAGGAATATCTTCTGAAACTTTTGTATAGTTAAAAAAGAATGCAGAGCCTAATCCATTCGAGCAGGTTTCTTTTGATATAAAATCTATTGTATAGTTCACTGTTGAGGTTGAGTCATTCATAACAATTAAAGGTCTTAGTTGCCTAAAATTTGACTGAACATCTTCAATTGAATTTTTACCATTATATTCAAAAAACTTACGGTTGCCATTTTCATTATCATCTAGAGAAATAAGTGTGTTGCCATTTGTGAACAGCTCTCCTGTTGTTTTTGGGTGAGATAGGTTTACTGAATTAATTGTGGTCTCGCTATAGTTTAATGGATTATCGGTAGTCATTAACTTTAAAGCAACTTTTGATGTAGTAATTTTGTTACTTCTATTAATGGTTACTCCTGTAAACCACGCAAATGTAACTGTAGAAAACACTGTTAGGAAACCTAATACTGTAAATGCAATTAGAACAATACGCAAAAATCTAATGCTGAATTTTTCTCTTGATTCAACAGACCTTTTGACTATCATAGTTTGCTACCACCATTCTGATTATTATTCAGAATATCCCCAATGCTTGAGAACAAGCACAAACAATTATGCTCTCTATTTATTTTTCTTTTGAATTATTACCTTTTGCTCATTATCTGCTTCATCTTTAAATAATGCAAAATTTACTTCGTAGTCTTTACTGTCAACAATTACGTTTGTATATTCATCTGTAACTGTTATTGATATATCTCTGCTTTTAATGTTCTCATTCAAATTAAGTCTTATAGAGTTTGATTGTACTTTTACATCAATGCCATCTATATAAAATTGATCTTTACCAGAAGTTTTTATAGATGCTTGAAACTCTTCATCAGCTTTTGTAGTGATTTTTTCATCACTAATAATTACAGGTTGCTCGTCCTGTATGGTCACAATAGGTTGAGTCCCTATTTGTTTATAAAAATCACCTTGATCATCAGTAATTGTTGTAATTTTGTGTGGCGATTTTTGAATTTCATCATCATTAATTGTTGTGATTTTATGGATTGGTTCTTGTATTACTCTTTCATCATCCGCTATGGTTGTGATTTTACCCAGTGGCTCAGATGTTTCATTTTCGTTATCTGATACTTCTATTGTTTTAGTAACATAGTTTGTGTTCTTTATTGGAATAATAGGTTTTTGCGTATTGTAAATATTAGTATCTAAATTATCAATAGTTTTTTCATTTATTAACTCAACATTTTCAGTAGAAATCGGAATTTGTTTTTTTACACTTGGAGAAGAGGGATTACCCGAATGCGTACCAAATAAATTAGCTTGATTAGTTTGTGGAATAATTTCTTCTTTAGGATTTTTGTAAAACATCAATAGGTTAATTACTTCTAAGATTAATAGAAGTAGTAAAGGAATAGCGATAAAAGTCATTAAACCAATAGGAGATTTTACAAAAGCTAAAAATCCACCCAGTAAAGGTATAATTCGGACAACTTTGCCAATAATATCCTCAGAATATCTAAACTTTGAATCCTCTATGTTATTATTGTCGCCCTTAGTTACAACAGTTAAGCCAGTATCAATGGGGTTTAATCTAATAACTCTGTGAGTATTTATTATAAGATTCTGCTTTTGATCATAACCATCTTTAAAAGTAATAATATCTTTTACCTTAAGTTCATTTATATCAGTTTTACGAACTATAACAGCACTTCCGGCGGGTACACTATCCCCCATGCTACTTGTTGTGACTATAAATAAGCTATGACCGAATAGTGATGGTGGTTCACCGCTTTGACGAGTAAATATAACAGTGAGCATTAATAATACAAGAACAGCGATTATTATTAATGAAAAGACATAAAATATTATTTTTACAAATATGCTTTTCTTGTGTTTTTTATGTTCACGAAAATTTTGTTCACTCATAAAAATTCCATTTCTCCAGTGATAGATGGGACATATATGTTCCACGGACTTTCATTAACATTTATCACTGGCAAATGTTAATAAGTCTTATACTAATTTCATTTTTAATGAAGTTAGTATTATATATAAGATTTTGATTTTTAAATAGTTCATGCATTATTTTGTCGAAATATGCATAATAAAATTATACCATTAACAATGTGAATGTCAACGATAATGTGAATATTTTAATTAATAAATGTGTAAATAGTTAAAAAAAGTAATTAAATATATGAAGCCTTGCATTAGCAAGGCTTCAATGTTATAAGTTATAAATTTATTTAACCATTTATCTTTAGGACATCAGTGTATACAATATTATAGCAAGGAGGGATTTTTTTGTTGGTATGGTATTTACCAAAATACCAGTCTTTATATGTAACTGTCTTATTTAAATTTTCTAAAAAAGTTTGCAAGTAATCGACCTCGTTATTTTCCATGTTTATAAATAGTTTTATTTTAGATGGTGCATCATGTGTTACAATTATATCAACTTTGTTATCACACTTTGATAGGTTATCTATTCCGTTTTGCATTTCTTCAATCGTAGGAAGTTTGTCAATATCATTATCTGAATTATGTTCTCTCTCGCTTGATACCCCACCACCAAATGCAAAAACCTTTTTGTCACCTATATCATATACTTCACCACGCATAAGCATAACAAGCTTGCCTGATATAGCTTTTACATGTCCATTATTCCATTGAGTTTCTGGGAACTTATTAATAAGTTCTAAATTATCATTATATCCGTCAACAAAAGCGACGGTATATTTCCTTTTCCCAATCCATTTTAAAAATTTGGTTTCTTTTTTTGAACCGTCCCAAATAAAGCCAAAATCGCCACACACGAGAAGTGTGTCACCTTTTTTTATCTTAGATTTTTTTATTTGTTTAAATCGACTTTTATCACCGTGCAAGTCAGCTGTTACAAAAATCACTATTATTTCTCCATTCGAAATGTAATAAATTATTTAAAATTTTCATTTGATTTAAGCTTTAAATCTGCTATACTATATATAGTAGTATTTGTGAAGGTGTAGTTTGTTACATATAAATTAAATTACCAAATGAATTTTTAAATCGTAACACAAATTACTTCTACAATTAAGTATACACGTTAGTTGAGGTTTAGTCTATATGAAATTTTTAAAAAAAGTTATAGCTCTTACTATGATAATTTTATTAGGTATTACAAATTTATCTTACAGTTAATGCAGCATATAAGATTCCATTTGAAACAGCAAGTAAAGTAGTCTATATGATAAATACTGATACAAATACAGTAGTTTATGAAAAGTCAGCGCATGAAAAAATAAATCCAGCGTCGCTTACAAAAATAATGACCGCTATTGTTGCAATTGAGGCAGTGAGTGACCTTGAAGGAACAGTTGCAACTGCCCCTTCATATGTGTTTGACGAGCTTTATTTGACTGGTGCTGCTACAGCAGATATACGTCATGGAGAAAAAGTTAGAATGATAGACCTTTTATATGCATTAATTTTGCCATCTGCATGCGAGGCGGCAAGTATTATAGCTGATTATGTTGGTGGGGGAAATGTTACTGAATTTGTTGAACTTATGAATAAAAAAGCAAAAGAGATAGGTGCGGTTGACACGACTTTTAAAAACCCACATGGTCTTTATAATCAAGCTCAACAGACAACAGCATATGACATGTATTTAATTACAAAGTATGCAATGACTTTGCCTATATTTGAAAAGGTTGCTACAAGTCAGAGTTATCAAATGCCTGCAACAAATAAACATGCACAGCCTTACAATATTCTTCATAGAAATGTGATGTTAAGAAAATCAGCAGAAAATCCATACTACTATAAATATGTAAAAGGCATCAAAACAGGTACATTACCAGAAGTTGGAAAAAACTTGATTTCCATTGCTTCAAAAGATGGATATAATTATATGCTTGTTACAATGGGCGCACCTATGGTTAATGATAAAGGTGAGGAGTTAAAAGAAAATGGATCATATGTAGACGCAAAGAAATTATATGAATGGGCATTTTCATCCTTTAAACAACAAAAAGTATTAAATGAAAATGACATTATGGGTGAAACTAGTGTGAAACTAAGCTCAGATCAAGATTATGTAACACTACTAGCTAAAAATGATATTTCTGCATTACTCCCTAAACAGAGTGATGTTACTACTGTACAAAAAGTTAAACACGTACAAGATAATGTGCGTGCACCCATAAAAAAAGGTGAAGTTCTTGGGAAGATGGATTTAAAGCTGAATGACGAAATTATTGCAACAGTTGATTTAGTTGCTTCACAAGATGTAAATCGCAGTATGGTTTTATACTCAATTGATTTATGCAAAAGATTTTTGGATAATACTTTAGTAAAAGCTTTACTTATTATACTTGTAATTTTAGTGTTATTATATGTCGTAGTAAACGCAAGGTATAGAAAGATAAAGCGTCTGAAAGCAAAACGCATGCGTTACAATAATCATTCAAAATAATTGTATTAACAGTTTATAAGTGCTTGCATATAATGTATTGTTCGGACAATTCTTGAGGTTAGCCTCTACAATGGAGATGCAATGTATGAACAATTGTAGTAAAGATTTCCGTCATAGCAACTGTGAAGTTGATAGGGCACCTGATTTTAGATCAAATCCTAATAAATCTAATTGTTT
>DAMDCT010000055.1:15822-18278 GCA_032091455.1 Oscillospiraceae bacterium
TGTTGCAGACCTTGTTGCTGTAATCAAACTGAAAATTACACTCTTAATATCTGGAATTGGGATTGGGACTGGGATTTTAATGGCGACGGAATTCTTTAAATTAAAAAAATAATAATTTAATAAAGTAATTTGATTAAACTTTAATTTAACCCCATTTTGGTTATTCCAAAATGGGGTTAAATAATTTCATCTAGCTTATATTTTAATCAGCTTTTTTATTAACATTGTGAACGCATTAGGAAATGTCATTTTGCTTATATCAGATGAAGCTTTAACATCAAATGTAGCAATGATTTCGTTATCAATGCTAAGGCTTATTTCACCAAGCTTTTGTCCTTTTACGATAGGAGCCTGCACATTGGGCACCATTGATACATTTTCAACAATACTTTTTTCTTTGCCTGCAGGAACGATAATACTATTATTTACAGTTGCATCAACTAAAACAGCAGGGGACACACCGCCTATTACCTTAACTGGCTTTAGTGACTCTTTTGTAGTTTTAGGCTTATACATTACAAAATGAGAAAAGCCATAGTCTAATAAACGTCTAGCATCTTCAAATCTTAAACTTGAGGTAGTACAGCCCATAACAACTGAAATAAGGTTTAGTCCACCTTTTATAGCAGTTGCACTCATGCACGATCCAGCACCATCCGTTGTACCTGTTTTTAGCCCTGTTGTTCCTTTGTAAAATCGCACAAGTTTATTTGTGTTTACGAGCTCGTTTTTTCCACCACGAACGCTATCAATCCAAATAGTTGTAAAATCTGTAATACCTTTTTTATCAAGTAATGCTCTTGACATAAGTGCAATATCATATGCAGTGGAAACGTGATCTTTTGCATCAAGTCCAGTTGGATTTATAAAAAGTGTGTTTTCCATTTTAAGTTCAGCAGCTTTATTATTCATCATCATGACAAAACCTTCTTCGCTGCCGCCAATATGCTCGGCTAATGCCATGGCAGCATCATTTGCGGAAGCTACAGCTGTTGCTTTCATAAGGTCATGGACTGACATTTGCTCGCCCTCTTTAAGCCATATCTGCGTGCCACCCATAGAGCTTGCATGCTTAGAGGCTGTAACAACATCATCCATTTTAAGACTTCCATTTTCAATGTTGTCCATTACTAATAGCATTGTCATAATTTTAGTTACAGATGCTGGAGCCATCTTTTCATGTGGATTTTTTTCAAAGAGCACCTTACCAGTAGTATAGTCCATTAGTAAAGCTGATTTTGCACTAACTGTAACACCAACACCAGCAGTAGGCAAACTTGTTTCAATATCTGGACCATCGCTGGCAAAAACGGCTGTCTGACACATAATAATTATTGAAATCACAATTGCTGTAATTTTAAGTAAACGCTTCATACCCTATCCCACCTTGTCTTGTTTTCAATCATTAGTAATAATAGATATGCATAAAGTTTAAATTTAATGAGTAATTAATGAAAGTAAATAGAGTAATTGATTAAGCAATAACGGACTTCTATTTAGTCATGTTTTTTCATATATATTATCAAATGAAATTTTATATGAAAAGAGGGAAATCATAATGCTTCAAGAGGAAGAATTACAATCGCAAATTGAAGAATTAAGATTAAAGCGAAAAGAAAAACAACAAAGCAATGATAATTTTGATGTAATGATAGATAAAAAACCCAAAGCGAAAAAAGAAAAAAAAGATGATGGTATACTTGGTGTTTTCACTTTCCAAAGCATTATTGTTGTAATTATCGCTATTATTTATGTAGTGTCACTTAGTTTTAGTAAGCCACAAACAAATGAAATTGTACATGCATTTAAAGATAAATTAGTTAATGATTTTAGCTTTAAAGATAAGGTTTATGAAAGTGTAGGTTCATTTATTACATATCTTAATAAAATATCTCCAATAAATAAGGAACAACTCAAAGGAGCAGGTGGCGAGTTTATTAATGTTGAGGGAAATAAAATGCCGGAAAATGTAACTTTTGCACCTGTAATATATACTGGGCGAATTACATACCCTATTAAAACTGGTAGGGTGACCTCAAAGTTTGGGTTTCGTACTAATCCAGTAAATAATAAACCTGATTTTCATAATGCACTTGATATTGCAGCGCCGATAGACACACCTATTATGGCGGCAGCCGATGGAGTGGTAATAAAAAGTGAAAAGGATGACTCTTTAGGAAACTATATTGTAATTGACCATTCCAATGGATTCACAACTACATATGGACATTGCGATAGATTAATTGCAAAAGTAGGTATGCGAATAAGAGAGGGCGAGATAATTGCACGTGTTGGAAGTACAGGAAAATCAACAGGACCACACGTTCATTTTGCAACTTGCAAAGACTCACTATATTTTAACCCAGAATATCTATTCGGGAAAACTTATTAAATTAGTATACTTATTCGCTGAATAGTAATAATCCAAGAATTATGTGGAAAGAGGATATGCTATG
>DAMDCT010000056.1:0-18090 GCA_032091455.1 Oscillospiraceae bacterium
CTTGCTCTTTTATTTGCACTTACTATTGTTCTTATGGTAATTGAGTCAATTATACCACCAATCCCAACTATGCCCCCTGGAGTTAAACTTGGTCTTTCAAATATAGTGTTAATGTACTGTCTGTTTTTTCTAGGTAAGAAAGCCTCGTTTACTATTTTGGGTCTAAAAACACTTTTTGTAATGGTAACTAGAGGGTTTACTGCCTTTATGTTAAGTTTCAGTGGGGGGTTATGTTCAATTATTGTTTTGATTTTATTATTATCATTGAAAAAATTGAACATATCATATATAATACTAAGTGTTTGTGCATCAATAACTCATAATTTTGCTCAATTAATTATATTAAGTCTTTTATTTAAAACATCTTCAGTTCTTTATTATTTCCCAATATTAATTATATCGGGTGTTTTAATGGGAAGTATTACTGGAATTATTCTTCGAGTAATGCTTCCTGCTATGAATAGGCTTAATTTAGTGAAAGATAGAACTAAACTAAACAAAAGTAAGTTGGGGAGGTAAAAATGGCTATTGTTAAAAGTATAAAATCCTTACCGGGAGCAAAAGTAAGCCACTTTAAGAATGCAAAAGATAAAGAAACCATAGCAATTGATATTCCAAGTGTTGTTAAAATTCCTATGATTCAACACATGGGTGCACCATGTGTACCGCTTGTTAAAAAAGGTGATTTCGTATTTGTAGGACAAAAAATAGGCGAGAGTAAAGAATTTTTCTCAGTACCTATTCATTCAAGTTGTTCCGGCACAGTAATTGATATTGAAGAATATAACACAGCAAATGGAACTTCATGTAAATCTGTTGTTATTGAAACTGATGGACTTCAAACATTAGATGAAAGCATTAAAAAACCTGACATTAATAATAAAGAGGATTTTATTAATGCAATTAAAGAATCTGGAATTGTTGGAATTGGCGGTGCTGGATTTCCTACATTCATTAAACTTGCCTATAAGGACATTGACAAAGTAACAAAGCTTGTTATTAATGTTGCAGAATGTGAGCCTTTCATTACTTCAGATTATCGTGAGTGTATTGAAAATACACAAAACATTGTTGATGGAATAAGACTTGTACAAAAGTATCTTAACATTAATGAGGTTTATTTTGGTGTTGAGGATAACAAGCCTGAAGCAATTGCTAAACTTAATAGTGCATTCAATGATGACGATAATGTAAAAGTTGTTAGGTTGAAAACAATATACCCTCAGGGCGCTGAGAAGTCAATAATATATGCTACTACTTCCGTAATTGTTGAAGAGGGTAAACTTCCAGCTGATTGTGGCGTTATTGTTATGAATATATCAACTGTTGGTTTCATTGGTAGTTATTTCAACAATGGTATTCCGCTTATTAGCAAGAGAGTTACAATCGATGGTGATTTAGTTACGAACCCACAGAATCTACAAGTTCCTATTGGAACATCAATTAAGGATATTTTTGAGTATTGTAATATATCAGATGATTATGGGAAAGTGCTAATGGGTGGACCTATGATGGGTATACCTGTGTTAAGCATTGATACACCAATTATTAAAAACAATAATGCGATTGTTATTCTGTCAAAAAAAGCATCAGAGCCACCAGTTACAACTGCATGTATTAGATGTGGAAAGTGCATTAATGTGTGTCCTATGTCATTAATGCCTGCAAGACTTGAAAAAGCATATGACAAACATGATACTGTTCTTCTAACTCAACTATCCATTTCATTGTGTATTAATTGTGGTTGCTGTACATATATATGTCCTGCAAAACGTCATCTAGCTCAAAAAAATCAATTAGCTAAAATATTAGTTAAGAATAAAAGTAAAGGATGAATTAAGTGAATAAATTAATAGTCTCACCTTCTCCACACATATTAAGTAATAATTCAACTGCTAATATAATGTTTGATGTGATATTAGCGTTATTCCCAGCAATGTTTGTTTCGATAGTTTATTTTGGTGCTAGAGCATTAATTGTTACTCTTGTGTGTGTTGTTTCATGTGTTGGTTTCGAATACATAACAAGAAAAATAATGAAAAGGGAGAATACTATTTCTGATTTCAGTGCTGCTGTAACAGGAATTCTTCTTGCATTTAATTTACCACCAGCAATTCCACTTTGGGTTGCGGTAATTGGTTGTTTTTTTGTTATTGTAATAGTTAAGCAACTATTTGGTGGTATAGGACAAAATTTTGCTAACCCTGCAATTACTGCACGTATTATTTTATTTGTATCTTTTTCAACATATATGACAACATGGACAAATCCGTTTGCATATAAACACTCAGTCGATATGGTTGCTAGTGCTACTCCTTTGTTAAATATAAACAATGCAAATACCATGGATCTGTTTTTAGGTAAAGTAGGAGGATGTATTGGTGAAGTAAGCGCATTAGCGCTTATTATTGGTGGTATTTATCTTGTAGTAAGAAAAGTAATAAATCCATTAGTACCGCTTACTTTCATTGGAACAGTGTTCCTGTTCACATGGGCCTTGGGAGAAAATCCTTTAAATCATATATTTGCAGGTGGATTAATGCTTGGTGCTATATTTATGGCAACTGACTACTCTACTACTCCTGCAACAATTAAAGGTAAAATCATATTTGCTATAGGTTGTGGTGTAATAACTGTAGCAATTAGAGTATTTGGTTCATACCCAGAGGGCGTTTCATTTGCAATTTTATTTATGAATTTGATAACCCCTTTAATTGACAGATGCACTCAGACTAAGCCATTCGGTGCTGTTGGAGGTGCAAAAAAATAATGTATAAAGAAATAATAAAGCCAACCCTTGTACTAATTATAATATCAGTTATTGTAGGCGGTATGCTTGCACTAGCATATAACATAACTGGTGTGGGTGAATTAGGAAAGGGCATATCTCCAAAAGAATTAGACACGTATATAAAAGATGTTTTACCAAAAGGTAAGAAGCTTATAAATGCTGATAAAACTATGGATGATGCAAAAATACTTGGAATATATAAAGATGAAAGTGGTGCTGGTGTTGCAATTCATCTTATAACAAAAGGCTATGGCGGAGAGCTTAAAATCCTAGTCGGTCTTGATATGAATGGTATATTCACAGGTGCAAAAATTCTTGAAACAAAAGAAACCCCTGGTTTGGGAAGTAAAATAGAAGATAAGGCTTTTATAGACAAATATTTAGGTAAAAGCAAGAATGTTGCAATTACAAAAGATGGTGGGGAAATAGACGGCATCACTGGTGCGACCATTTCTTCTAGAGCATTTACAGCTGGAGTAAATAAGGCATTTGAAATATTCGAACAAGTAAAGGGGGAATTATAATATGAGTAATTGGAAAACACTTACCAAAGGTATTATAAAAGAAAACCCTGTTTTAGTAATGCTACTAGGAACATGTCCAACCCTAGCTGTTACAACATTTGCTAAGAATGGACTTGGTATGGGACTTGCAACTACGTTTGTATTAATCTGTTCTAATGTAGTTATATCATTAGTTAAAAATTTCATTCCTAAGCAAGTAAGACTTCCAAGCTTTATTGTAATTATTGCTGGATTTGTTACATTTGTTAGCTTCATTATGCAATCATATTTGCCTGATTTATATAAATCACTTGGCGTTTTTCTATCTCTTATTACCGTAAATTGCATCATACTAGGTAGAGCTGAAATGTTTGCAAGTAAAAATAAAGTTTTCGCATCATTCCTTGACGGCATTGGTATGGGGTTAGGTTTTACTTTGGCTCTTATTATTATGGGTATGATTAGGGAACTTTTGGGGAGTGGAAGCTTTTTTGGAATTAGCATTGGTAAATGGTTTGAGCCAATGAGCTTCTTCATCACACCTGCAGGTGGATTTTTTGTGTTTGGTATTGTTATTGCTGGAATTAATATTTTAACTAACTATAAAATTTCATCTAAAAAATTAGGATGTGGAAATTGTCCAAATGCATCCGCTTGTCAAGGTACTGAGAAAGGGGAATGCTAATTATGAAGGAAATGCTAATTATTCTTTTTAGCGCAATTCTTGTAGAAAACCTTGTTTTGAGCAAGTTTATGGGAATCTGTCCTTTCTTGGGTGTATCAAAAAAAATGAGTTCTGCAATTGGAATGAGCGCCGCTGTAACTTTTGTAATGGTTATGGCAACATCGTTAACTTTTCCAATTTATAAATATTTACTATTTCCAAATAAGTTGGAATATCTTAAAGTAGTTGTTTTCATATTAATTATAGCATTATTTGTTCAATTAGTTGAAATATTAATTAAACGATATGCAAAGTCACTTTATAATGCACTAGGTGTTTACTTACCTTTGATTACAACAAACTGTGCGGTGTTGGGTGTTACGATTTTAAATATTGATAATCAATTTACATTTATCGAATCCATATTTAATGCACTCGGAGGCGGTCTAGGGTTTACTCTCGCCTTGGTTATTTTTGCTGGAGTTAGAGAACGAATTGATGCATCAGACTTACCAAAGGCTTTCAAGGGTATTCCTGCAACACTCATTGCCGCTTCAATTGTTTCACTTTCATTCGGTGGATTTAGCGGAATAGTAGAAGGAATATTTAAATAGGTGTTGATATTTAAGCGAACAAGTGATAGCGTAAATTAACCTATGCTATATAATGCTGTATCGATGTAAGAAAATGGAGGACTCATATGTTTTATCAAATACTAATTCCTATTTTAATATTTATAGGTTTAGGGCTTGTTGCTGGAATTTTACTTTCAGTTTTCTCCAAAATATTTGCAGTAAAAACAGATGAAAGAGTAGAACAAATTGTCGAGGCTCTTCCTGGGCTTAACTGTGGAGTATGTGGGTTTTCTGGTTGCGAAAACTATGCAAATGAGCTTGTTAATAATAATGTGCCAACAAATAAATGTGTCCCTGGTGGTGATGATGCATCAAAAAAAATCAGTACTATTTTAGGAAAAGATTTTGAAGATGTTGTAGAAATGATCGCTTTTGTGCGTTGTAATGGTGCTGTACCTCATGTTACACAAGACAGTTACGTCTATCAAGGAGAAAAAACATGTGCAGCTTGCAATATGTATTATCAAGGAAAAGGCAGCTGCGATTTTGGTTGTATCGGTTATGGCGATTGTGTGAAAGAATGTGCTTATGGCGCAATTAGTATAATTGATGAAGTTGCAGTGATAGATCCTACACTTTGTAAAGGTTGTACAATATGTGTTAAATCATGTCCAAAACATCTAATTGAGATTAGAGATGCAACAAGAAAAGTTTACGTTAACTGTTCTAGTTGCAATAATGGTAAAGCTACAATTTCAAAATGTTCTAACGGATGTATTGGATGTAAGAAATGCGAAAAAGTTTGTCCTACCGGTGCAATTACAGTGGAAAATAATCTTGCAAATATTGATTATGATAAATGTACAAACTGTTTAGAATGTGCTAATAATTGTCCAAAAAAATGTATATCTATAATCTAGCATCTATCAGTACTGATTAACTTTAGTACTCATACTTTATATAATAATATCATTATATAATAATATCATTATATAGCGAAAGTGGGGTATAAAAAATGTCAAGAATAGGTCATGGTTATGATGTTCATCAACTTGTGGAAAACAGAAAACTTATACTTGGAGGTGTCTTAATTGACTATGAAAAAGGCTTGCTTGGACATTCTGATGCAGATGTACTGATTCATTCAATTATGGACGCATTGCTCGGTGCCGCGGGACTTGGAGATATAGGATTGCATTTTCCTGATAATTCATTCGAATTTAAAGATGCTGATAGTATTAAACTCTTAGAAAAAGTTGTATTATTAATTAACAGTAAAGGTTATTCTATTGGAAATATTGATTGTACAATAATTGCGCAACAACCAAAGCTTAGACCATATATTGAACAAATGTTAATTAATATTTCTCAAGTGTGCAATATTGAAATTGACAGAATAAATATTAAGGCAACTACAGAAGAAGGACTGGGATTCACAGGACAAAAGCTAGGAATTTCTTCACATTGTGTATGTATAATTGAATAATATTTTAACACCCTTTAATCTACAAGCATACTATGAAGTGTAGATTGAAGGGTGTTTTATTATTGCAAACACAAAAACCGCATATTATTTTCCAGCGAAAATGATAGCGGTAATCTCACTTTAATTTAATAATTATTATATCGCTGGAGAAAAGGCGGTTTATATGAATAAACAAATGATTATGGTAAGCTCTATAACCTATGCCTACAAAGCTAAGGACTATTTGTTTAGTAAAGGTATAAAAGCATATATTGAACGTATACCTGCAAACCTAAGAAAAAATGGCTGTGGTTATGGGGTAAGGGTTGATAGAAATGCATATCAGATTGCTGAAATGCTTGAATCTTATGGAATTAAAGTAAAAGATATTATTACTATATAATACTTCAAGAATTATTAAATAATAATTAGTATAAGAAGTATTTCATTATGCTATAGATATTAATTTTTTTAAGCAACATCAAATTGAGGTGATTTAATGATATATTTCGACAATGCAGCAACTACCTTTCCAAAACCAAATTCCGTTATCCAACAAGTTAATTCAGCAATAATCAATTATGGTGGAAATCCTGGTAGGGGCGGGCATAAGTTTTCAATGCGTGCCTCAGAAAAGATCTATGAAGTAAGGAAAAAAGTAGCTTTATTTTTTAATACGCAACCCCAAAATATTATATTTACTTCTAATTGCACAATGTCGTTAAACATCGCCATAAAAGGTATATTAAAACAAGGTGATCATGTAATAACGTCCTGTTTAGAGCACAACTCTGTCATAAGACCTATTCATAAGCTTTCCTGTGATTCAAATATTACCTATGATATAGCGAATGTATATGATAATGACGAACAGACCGTAAATTCTTTTAAATCACTTATTAAAGAAAATACCAAATTAATTATCTGCACGCATGCCTCAAATGTAACTGGAGTTATTTTGCCAATTAAAAAAATTGGTGAGATGTGCAAGAAAAAAGGCATTTTATTTTTAGTAGACGCCGCCCAATCTGCGGGAGTATTGCCAATTGATATTCAAAAAATGAATATCGATATTCTATGTACAGCAGGTCATAAGGGATTGTACGGGATTACAGGAACAGGGCTTTTAATATTAAAAAACGAAATTTTATTGAATACTATTATTGAAGGTGGAACTGGAAGTATTTCAGTACAACTTGAACAACCAGATTTTTATCCAGATAAGCTAGAATCTGGAACTCTTAACACCGTTGGCATTTTTTCTGTTGGAGCTGGAATTGATTTTATTAATCAAACTTCGCTTGAAAAGATATATCAACATGAGTTTAAACTATGTGAATATCTTTATAAAAAAATTATACATTTTGATAATGTAGAATTATACGTTAATGATTATGTTTTATTTAAAAATGCACCAATAGTTTCATTTAATATTATTGATAGTATGTCCGACACAGTTGTTAGGTATTTTGATGAAAATGGGTTTGCGTTAAGAGGGGGATTACATTGTGCACCTCTTGCACATCAAAAATATGGAACTTTAAATACTGGTATGGTAAGATTTTCACCATCAATTTTTACTAAAGAGCAAAGTGTTGATAATTTTGTGAAAATTATTCGTAATATTAGCAAAAAAAACCTAATATAACTTGAATTTAAGACACAAAATTGTTAAACTAGAATAGAGCTAAAAAATAAAATTAAAGGATGTAGCATATGGGTGTAATTGAGGTTTTTTTCAGTACAATATTCAGTACTATATATGGTGTAATTAAAAGTTTTAGTGTATCTGATTTTATCGATATAGTACTGGTCTCTTATTTAATATATAAGGCAATAAAACTCGTAAGGGAAACTAGAGCAGAGCAACTTGTAAAAGGAATTTTACTTCTTGCTTTTTCTTACTTTGTAGCTGATTTGTTTAAACTTAAAACTATGAGCTTCTTTTTGAAAAATGTATTTCAAATTGGTGTTATAGCTCTAATAATTCTTTTTCAACCAGAACTTCGACGTGCACTAGAAAAAGTTGGACGTACAAAAGTTGCTGATTTGAACGTATTTAATATAGATAGTCCTGAAAAAAAGGCTGTTATATGGGAAAAATTTATATACGAATTGTGTAATGGAGTTTCAAATTTAAGTAAAACTAAAACAGGTGCATTATTGGTAATTGAGAGGAAAACAAAATTAGGTGAGCAAATTGATACTGGTGTAATTATAAACGCTACAATAAGCGAACAATTGTTAGGAAACATATTCTTTGTTAATTCACCTTTGCATGACGGTGCGCTTATAATTCGGGATGGCAGACTACTTGCTGCTGCATGCTTTTTGCCTAAACCTCAAAAAGAAGACTATATTGATACCTATTTAGGCTCAAGACATAGGGCTGCAATCGGTATTAGTGAAATCTCAGATGCAATTACCATAATTGTTTCTGAAGAAACCGGTATTATTTCTGTTACTCAAGATGGACAACTTACTAGGAATTTTTCCAAAGAGAGCCTAAAAGCTTTTTTACTGGACAACCTTATTTCGAGTAAAGATAGAGAGGAAAATACAAAAAGAAAATTATTTTGGAGGGTTAAAAAGAAATGAAACTAAATTTTAGCTTTTCTAAACTTTTAGATAATAATAAATTTGTCAAACTCATCTCACTTATTACAGCAATTATAGTATGGTTTTTTGTTGTAATAACTATTGATCCAACTGAATTTATATCTGTAAATAACATACCAGTAGATTTTTCTCTTTCTGGTACCATGCCTGAAGCTTTCAACTTAAGCGTAATTGAAGGCGGAGATCAAACTGTTAATATTAAAGTGAAAGGGAAAAAATACAAGCTTGGTAATTTATCTAAATATGATTTCATTGGTGTACCCACGTTAAATTCAGTTAAAAAAGCTGGTGAATATGAAATAAGAGTAGACGTAAAAAAAGTTAATGAAAAAGACACCGATTATAGCGTAGAATCAGAGCCAAAGACAATTAAAGTTAAATTTGATCGTTTACTAGAAAAAACGTTGCCTATACATGCTTCTGCTGAAAACATTAAAGCAGAAGAAGGATTTGTAAAAGTTAGAACTGATGTAAGTCCAGATAAAATAACACTAAAAGGTCCTAAATCTGAAATTGATAAAATAGCAAAGTGTTCTGCAACAACAGATGAAAATGAAGTGGCCAGCGATACAAAGATGTTACCTGGAAAACTAAAATTTTATGATATAAATAACAACGAACTTGTATTAAAGTATACTCCAAAGTATACTTTAAATATAAATGAAAAATATGAAATTACTATTGCAATTCATAAACATAAGATAGTACCGCTTAAAGTAAATTTTGTAAATGTTCCACAAGGGCTTGATGTATCAAAATTGAAATATAAATTATCAGCAGAATCGATTGAGATTGTTGGACCAAAGAATATTATCAATGAAACTAAAGAAATACAGCTTAATGCAATTGATTTTAGAAAAATAGATGTCGGTTCAACTTTTTTATTAGAAGTCAATTTACCAGCAGGTATTGATAATATTAATAAGCTTGATAATGTGAATCTTGATATTGATGATGCTGAGTTAGATAGTAAGCAGTTTACAGTTAAAAATATTCTAACTAAAAATGAACCTGCTAATTACAATATCAAACTTAAAACAACTACAATAAGTAATGTTAAGTTTGTTGGAAACAAACTTGATATGGAAAAATTAAGTGCAAATGATTTAATTGCTATAGTTGATTTTTCTGCTGAAGAAATTTCAGTTGGCTCATCACGCGTACCAGTTACAATATATGCTACAGGCAACAAATTTGCGTGGGCAGTTGGAGAGTACTTCGTATTAGTAAATGCAACTAAAACTAGTCAATAATGCTTGGAGGGCAAAATGTCAATAATAATATCGAACATTCGAATAGGTATAGATGAACCTGATGACACTGCTATTTCAATAGCTATAAATCATTTAAACCTACAAAAGACATCAATCAAAAAAGCCTATATTTACAAAAAATCACTTGATGCCAGGAGAAAAGGAAACGTATCTTTTGTAACATCAGTAGTAATTGATTTATTTGAAAAGGAAGCTATTATAGTAAATAATATTTCTAATTCTAACGTTATGTATAAGGAAAAAAAGGAGATTAAGTTCTCACATGGAAACAAACCATTAGACCACCCTATAGTAGTTATAGGGTTTGGTCCTGCAGGACTATTTGCGGCTCATACTCTTGCAAAACTAGGTTACAAACCTATTGTTTTTGAAAAAGGAAATGATTTAGATACTAGAGTAAATAATGTTAATCAATTCTGGAAACATGGAGTACTAAACAGTAGTAGCAATGTTCAATTTGGAGAAGGTGGTGCAGGAACTTTCTCTGACGGAAAACTTACAACAAGAATATCAGATAGCAGATGCGAATACATTTTAGAACAGTTTGTAAAAAATGGAGCACCAGAAGATATTTTAGTAACATCAAAACCACATATTGGGACGGACAAGCTTAGAAATGTAATTAAATCCATACGCGAAGATATTATAAAAAATGGTGGAGAAGTTCATTTTAATAAAAATCTTGATGACATAATTATTAAAAATAATTCGATTTATTCAGTAGTCGTTAATGGTGAAGAAATAAGAACAGATAATGTTATACTTGCAATTGGTCACAGTTCAAGAGATACATTTAAGATGTTGTATAATAAATCAATTGCTATTGAAAATAAAAGCTTTTCAGTTGGGGTTAGAGTTGAGCAATTACAAACAACAATTGAAAAGGGTTTATACGGGGATTTAGCTGGACATAAAAAACTACCTAAAGGAGAATATCAACTTTCTCATAAAATGGGTGACAAATGTGTATATACTTTTTGTATGTGTCCTGGAGGGTTTGTTGTACCTTCGAGTTCTTGTGAAAACACAGTAGTGACAAATGGCATGAGTGAACATGCAAGAGATGGCATTAATGCAAACTCTGCTCTAGTTGTTTCTGTGAACGAGAATGATTTTGGTAAAAAGCCATTAGATGGTATGCTTTTTCAGCAAGCGTTAGAAGAATCAGCGTTTAAAATGGGTGGCTCAAATTATAAAGCGCCTGCCATTACTGTAAAGGAATTTATGGAGCATAAAAATTCATTACACATAAAAAATGTAACACCAACATATTCAGTTGGTGTTACTAGTGCGAATTTTGATAATATATTTTCAGAAAACATAACGAAAATGCTTAGAATTGGGTTAAAGACATTTAACAATAAAATCAAAGGATTTGCAGATGATGATGGCATATTAACTGGAGTTGAAACTAGAACATCCTCCCCAATTAGAATATTGAGAAATGAAGAATTTTGCTCAATAAATGTAAAAGGTCTATATCCATGTGGAGAGGGTGCAGGCTATGCGGGGGGAATTATGAGTGCCGCTGTAGATGGGATAAAGGTTGCCCAGCAAATATCCTCAATATATAAACAAATTTAATTTTATTTGCTACCTTAAACTAAAATATTGTGGTATAATAAAGTAATATTGAAGAAATTTTTTAGAAAATGCTAGGTGGGTAACTATGGAATTTGAAAAAGCAAAAGTCCGCTCTAATGAGCTAAAAGATATAATTAATAAAAGTAATTACAACTACTACGTGTTGGATAATCCAACAATAAGTGACTATGATTATGACATGATGTTGCGCGAGTTAGAACAAATAGAAAATCAATATCCTGAACTTGTATCCGCTGATTCACCCACAATGCGAGTTGGCGGTCAAAGTGATAATACATTTGAAAAAGTAACACATACTGTACAAATGGGAAGTCTACAAGATGTATTTAGCTATGAAGAATTGATAAGTTTTGATAATAAGGTTCGTGAAATTATAAATCCAACATATGTAGTAGAACCTAAAATTGATGGACTATCAGTTTCACTTGAATATATTAATGGAGTTTTTACTAGGGGATCTACTCGTGGGGATGGATTTATAGGGGAAGATGTTACACAAAATCTTAAAACGATTAAATCTATACCATTAAAACTCAATAAGTCAATTCCTTTTCTTGAAGTTCGAGGTGAAGTTTATATGCCTCTTAAAAGCTTCGAGAATGTTGTTAATAATCAGATTGAAAATGATGAAGAACCTTTCAAAAACCCACGTAATGCCGCCGCTGGCTCGTTAAGACAAAAAAATTCGAAGATAACAGCAAAAAGAAAACTTGATATTTTTATATTTAATATTCAGCAAATATCAGATACTCAGATAAATCAACACAGTAAATCTCTTGATTTACTCAAAGAACTTGGCTTTAAAGTATCACCGTCATATAATCAATACACATCAATAAACGAAGTAATTGATGAAGTTAAGAGAATAGGTGATATGCGTTATAATTATTCTTTTGATATAGACGGGGCAGTTGTAAAGGTTAATGACTTGTCAGATAGAATTAAGCTTGGTGCGACTTCAAAGTTTCCCAAATGGGCAGTTGCATTTAAATATCCACCAGAAGAAAAACAGACAACCTTAATTGATATAGAGATAAATGTAGGACGTTCAGGTGCACTAACTCCTACTGCAATATTTGCTCCTATTCAGTTAGCAGGAACAACTGTTAGTAGAGCAGTTCTTCATAACCAAGATTTTATTGATGATAAAGATATACGAATTGGTGATACAATTGTTGTTCGCAAAGCTGGTGATATAATTCCAGAAGTATTAAGCTCAGTTTCTCATGCGCAAAATAGTTCTCCTTATAAAATACCTGAATTTTGTCCATCCTGTGGTGAAAAGGTTATAAAAGAAGAAACACAAGCCGCACTTAGATGTATTAATCCTAATTGTCCTTCAACGATTTTTAGGAATATTATTCACTTTGCATCTCGCAATGCAATGAATATCGATGGCTTGGGCCCTGCAATAGTACAAGCGTTAATTGAAACTAATAACATAAAGAATTCAGCTGACTTGTATTATTTAAAAAGAGATAAATTGCTAAATATTGATAGGCTTGGAGAAAAGTCTATTGATAACTTATTGAATGCTATTGAAAAATCAAAACAAAATCAACTTTCAAAATTGATTTTTGGTATTGGTATAAGAAATATAGGGCAAAAGGCTGCCGAGCTTTTATGCGAAAAATATGACACAATACAAAAACTTCTTGAAGCAGATTTTGATGGATTATGTTCTATTGATGGATTTGGCGAAACGATGGCAAATAGCGTGTTAGGGTTTACTAAAAGTAATGAAGGATTAGAATTAATAAACAGGTTTATAGAAGCAGGATTAAATACAACTGAAGTTAAAAAAGTTGAGAGTGATAAACTTTCAGGATTGACATTTGTTATAACAGGCACACTCCCAACAATGTCAAGAAATGATGCGAAGGATTTTATTGAACAAAATGGTGGTAAAGTTAGCTCAAGCGTTTCAAAAAACACTAGCTATCTTGTAGCCGGAGAAGAAGCAGGAAGTAAACTAACTAAAGCAAATGAGCTCGGTGTTAACATATTAACTGAGCAACAGCTTTTAGATATGACAAATTAACATATGATTTGGAGGTAAACAATGAAAGTTGATATTAAACATTTAGCAAAACTTGCTAGATTAAACACAACTGAAGAAGAAGAGCAAAGATTTGAGGGACAAATGCAAAACATTATAGAAATGATTGAGAAATTGCCTAGTCTATCAAGTAATGATACTTTAGTTGACCCTACAAACCCAATGAAATGTAGAGAAGATATTTCACATAATGAATATAAACGTGATGATATATTAAGAAATGCTCCACAAGTTCAAGCAGGTTGCGTGGTTGTTCCAAAAGTAATTGAATAAAAATGGAGGTTTCAAAACAATGGAATTATTTAAATTAACAGCTACTCAGTTATCGGAAATGTTAAAGAATAAACAGTGTAGCAGTGTTGAAATAACTCAGTCTATAATTAACAGGATTAACAATGTTGAAAACAATGTTAATGCTTATGTTACATTAACTAATGATATTGCATTGGCACAAGCCAAAAGCGTAGATGAAAGACTAGCTAGTGGGGAAAGCCTAAGTGATCTTGCAGGTATACCAATAGGAATAAAAGATAATATTTGCACAAAGGACATTTTAACAACTTGTTCATCAAAAATGCTAAATAACTTTGTTCCTCCATATAATGCAACAGTAATGGAGAAACTTATTTCAAACGATATAGTTATAACTGGAAAGCTTAATATGGATGAATTTGCAATGGGTTCTTCTTGTGAAAATTCATATTTCAAAAAGACAAAAAATCCACATAACTTAGATTATGTTCCTGGTGGCTCTTCAGGAGGAAGTGCGGCGGCAGTAGCGGCCGGTGAAGCAATTATGTCATTAGGTTCTGACACAGGCGGTTCAATTCGTCTTCCTGCTGCGTATTGTGGCGTAGTTGGTTTAAAGCCTACATACGGCAGTGTATCTCGTTATGGTCTTATTGCTTTTGCGTCTTCATTAGATCAAATCGGACCATTTGCAAGAAGTGTAAGCGATGTCGCAATGCTATACTCAGCTATTTGTGGTCATGATAAGAAAGACGCAACTACAACGTATAAACAATATAATGATTTCAAGAAAAATCTAACTAGTGATGTAAAAGGTAAAATAATTGGTATACCTAAAGAGTATTTTTCGGCTGGTGTAAGTGATGATGTAAAGCAAAATGTAATGTCTGCCGCAAAATTATTAGAGGGAAATGGCGCAATTCTTAAATCTGTTTCTCTACCTAGCACTGATTATGCATTATCAGCTTATTATATTATTTCCTCAGCTGAAGCATCGTCTAACTTAGCTCGATTTGATGGAGTTAAGTACGGATACAGAACTGACAACTTCACTAATTTAACAGAAATGTACGAAAACACAAGGAGTGAAGGCTTTGGAGATGAAGTTAAGAGAAGAATATTACTTGGTACTTTTGTATTAAGTTCTGGCTATTATGACGCTTATTATAAACGTGCAAAATTATTGCAAAAGCAAATACAAAATGAATTCACCCAAACATTTGAAGAATGTGATGTTCTATTAACTCCTACTGGAACTGATACCGCATTTAAAATTGGTGAAAAAACAAACGATATAGTAAAGATGTATGCTAATGATATATGTACAGTAACTGTTAATATAGCTGGTTTACCTGCAATAAGTTTACCTTGTGGAAAAGGTAAAAATGGAATGCCAATCGGTATGCAATTAATAGGACCAAAATTTTCAGAACAAACTCTGTTTAATATTTCAAATAAATATGAAGAATTAGTTGGCGGATTTACCGATATACCAACACTATAAAGGGGAGGATAAGACAATGGATTACGATATAGTCATTGGTTTAGAAGTTCATGCCGAGCTTTCAACCAAGTCAAAAATATATTGCAGCTGTAAAAATGCGTTTGGACTTGAAGTAAATACTCAATGCTGTCCAATCTGCGTTGGTATGCCAGGAACATTACCGACTTTGAATGAAAAAGTAGTGGAATATGCCGTTCTTATGGGGCATGCACTAAACTGTAATATTAATCAAATATGCAAGCAAGATAGAAAGAATTATTTTTATCCAGACCTACCTAAGGCATATCAAATTTCACAGTCTGATATACCACTGTGTGAAAATGGTTATGTCGATGTTTTAGTTGAAGGTGAACAAAAAAGAATCGGAGTTACAAGAATTCATATAGAAGAAGATGCGGGTAAACTTCTACACAATGAAGCTTTTTCAGGTTCTCTTGTAGACTTTAACCGTTGTGGGGTTCCACTGATTGAGATAGTTTCAGAACCAGATATGCGTAGTTCTAAAGAAGCAAAAGCTTATCTTGATACAATTAAATCAATTTTACAATACCTTGATATATCTGACTGTAAAATGCAAGAGGGATCAATTCGTTGTGATGTAAACGTATCAGTTATGAAAAAAGGCTCAACTGAATTTGGTACTCGCTGTGAAATGAAAAACGTAAATACTTTTAGTGGTGCCGTAAGAGGAATAGAATACGAAGCAAAACGTCAAATTGCAGTAATTGAAGCTGGTGGCGTGATTAAACAAGAAACTCGCAAATGGGACGATGCAAAAGGGGAGAGCATTCCGCTTAGAAGTAAGGAAGATGCACATGATTACAGATACTTTCCAGAGCCGGATTTGCTTACTATTGTTCTTGAAGATGATTATGTAGAAAATTTAAAAAAATCATTACCAGAACTTCCAAATGCAAAGCAAATTCGATATGTTAAAGATTTTGCAATATCTCAAACTGATGCAAATATGATTGTAGAAAATATTGAAAAAGCAGAGCTGTTTGAAAAATCTGTTGATTTAAAGCAATGTTCTCCAAAAATTATATGCAACTGGATCTTAGGTGACGTTTCAAAGTACTTAAATGAAAATTCAAAGCTTATTAGTGAAACTAATCTAACTGCACAAAATTTTGTTGAACTATTGCATTTAATTGAGGATGGGAAAATTTCTAATGCAACTGGTAAGAGTGTATTTGAGGAAATATTGTCTACTAATAAAACGCCTTCTCAAATTGTTGATGAAAAAGGACTTATTCAGATTTCAGATGAAACTGAGCTAGAAAAAGTTGTCCAATCAATTATCGATAATAACACTAAGTCAATTGAAGACTATAATAACGGTAAAACAAATGCATTAGGATTTTTAGTTGGCCAATGCATGAAAGCTACTAAAGGTCAGGGAAATCCTGCAAAAATGAAGGAAATACTTATTAAACTTATCGGCTAATATTAAAAAACCTATTACAATATATATGAATTATAAAGATTTATCTTAACTTAACTTTTTATTTGTATTATATAGTAATAGGTTTTTTGAAAAAGGAGAGTTGTATATAATGAATAAAAATAAACTAATCGAAATATGCTGTTGCAGTGTTGACGATGTTATACAAGCGAGTATTGGAGGAGCGCATAGGGTGGAATTAAATTCAGCTTTTGAAGCTGGTGGACTTACACCAACACTGGGGTGTTTAATTGAAGCAAAAAAGAGAGTAGACATGCCCATAATTACTATGATTAGGCCAAGAACAGGTGGGTTTTGCTACACTGAATTAGAATTTGAAACGATGAAAGCAGATGCAAAACTTATGTTAGAAAATGGAGCAGATGGAATAGCTGTGGGTATACTAAATAGTGATAACACAATTGATGTGAACCGCACTAAAATAATGTCAGATATTTGTAAATCGCATGGAAAAGAGATAGTATTTCATAGAGCAATAGATATAACAGAAGATTTAATCGTTTCAACTAAGCAATTAATCTCATTAGGAATTGATAGAATATTAACTTCTGGTGGAAAGCAAAGATGCTTAGAAGGAATAAGTATAATTAATCAAATGCTAGCGTATGATGATAAAATTCAAATATTAGCGTGTGGAAGTATTAGACCAACTAATATAGCTGAGATAATTAATAAAACTACTTGTAATCAATTTCATATGGCTTTGATGAAAGACTTATGTGATAATACAATGGTAAATTCACAGATAAATTTCAATGGGACGCTTAATGAAAGCATGTATAAAATGATTGATGCACAGCAAGTTGCTAGTGTTTTAGATATAACTTCAATGGGGTAGTTAAACTTCTTACGATATTTCATATATACCAACCGCACTAAATAAATATTTAGTGCGGTTAAGGGAATTAAAATTAAGGAGATGATTGTCCTAAAGTTTTACGTGATTTTTTATTTTATATGCTTACAATTAAAGGCCGTTCAACACGTACAGTTGATGGATATTATATTGACTTACGTACTTTTTTTCGTTTTATTAATGTGCATAATAATTATGTAAATGCCAATATTCCTTTTAATGAAATTAAAATTAATAATATTGATATTAGTATTATTAAGGCTATATCATTATCAGATGTATATGAATTCTTACATTATATCTCAGTTGATCGAAATAATTCACCGATAACACGTTCCCGAAAGGTATCAAGCATAAGGTCTTTCTTTAACTATCTTACTGTTAAGGCAAATTTACTTGAAAACAACCCTATGAAGGAACTTGAACTGCCTAGTTTGAAAAAAAGCTTACCTAAATATCTT
>DAMDCT010000057.1:0-8517 GCA_032091455.1 Oscillospiraceae bacterium
AGCAAGGCACTCATCAACAGTAGCGGAAGCGTAGGCTCGAATTCCACCAGCGCTTCCAGATGGATACATAGAACTAATTTTTACATCTACATTTGGCATGATAAATTCTCCTTCTATCTGAATTTTTTAACGTGCTGAGTTACCATAGTTGAACATTTCTGTGATTCGGCGAGTAAGTGTTGGAAGCACCACATCCCCGAACAATGCATAAAGACCGGCAAGCACCAACGCACCGATAACAACTGCCATCAAAATCTTAATTGCGGTATCCACAAATCCCTCACCACTGTGGCTCTCTAGAGTCAGCTTCGCCTGCAGCACTTTCAGGTTTAATTGGTACTTTGCCTTATCAAAATACTTCTTCATTGAATATTTTCCTCCTTGATTTTTGTATTTGCATAATAAAAAACAGCCCTCAGAGCTGCATGGTCTGTGTCTGACTTGGAGCTTCAAAGTCAATCTGCTTAAAGCCGAAGCGGTCACAATAATGAAATTGACTGCCCTCGCCATCGTATAATTCCACTACATCGGACATGGACAGTGAATGTCCTGTGTAGCCGGGTGGATGGGCAGTATTAAACTTGGTATAGATTGCTTCCAGACTGTTACTTTCCACCTCACCGTCATAGACCACTTGGTAATCCTGTGGATTGAGTTCTCCGAAGTCCTTTTTCATCTGATCGTAACTGATAAACCGCATTAGAATATCCGATTCCGGCTTGAGCTGCCAGATGCGGCAGTTTTTTAACAGGGTAAGTTCATGAGTTTCTTTCTGCCCGTTGGATAGTCGGTCAAACACACCGTCCACCCATTTTACTTCTGAGATATCCTTTTGGCGATTCAGAAAATCCTGCATTTCCTGTGATTCAAACAGCGGATCAACTATTGCCTTGTTACCAGACACATATCCGGCAGCATTGCCATAATAGATAATTGTATCTTTTTCAATTGTAATTCCTTTCATGGGATAGCCTCCTTTACATCATCTGCATTCCTCCTGATTCTGTCTGCTCTAATTGAAAAGCTTTCATTTCTTTTTCTGAAGGATAGATGAGATTTTGATTCTGCATCTCCAAAACACAAAAATCATTGCGGTCACAGATCATAATTCGATGCTGGTAAGGTTTCTGCATCTCCACATAGTCCATCACTTCCTTTTCACTGCAAAGCCAAACACCAGAAGCATAACGGCCATCGGGCAGAAAGCTATAACCGCTGTATTTTGGCTCGTGGCTATTTAAGTTTAGTGCTCCCTGCGGTCTAACTTGAGATAGCTGGAGTTTTGCGCAATCCGGAACCAACTCTGGCTTTAAAATACCCAGCACTTCATTGCGCCTTTTCAAAGAAAATTCGCCATTGCTTAAGGATACAAGAAATACTGCACAACCTTTCGGATTCGCATCAACTCCATTTCCGCAGAGGCAGTAAAATAATTGATTTCTGCGATTCTGCTGCAGTGCATCACAATTTAAGAGTACAACCTTTCCCTTGATGGAGCAGGTAGAACCTGCTTCGGTACAATCTGCTTCCGTATATCGTTGTTTTGCATCCATCTCCTACGCCTCCTTTTTCTGCTGTAATAAGTTAGTTAGATCGGAAATAAGACTGATTCTAGTATCATCCGGCATAGTCTTAAATGCCGCACGAACGTAAGCTTCCACAGCCTCAGGCGATTGGTCACCAACCTCGATGATATCCACCTTCTGCACACAAACCTTACCGTTCGCCATGCCAAGCCTAACGATATCCCCATAATCCATACCTGTAGCTGCACGCATTTCCTTTGGTATCAGCACGCGGCCTTTTCCATCCATTAATTTATAAACGGGCTTTCCATTCATCTAAAGTTCTCCCTCCATTAAAACCTTGCGGATTACCGCATGGCTGATTCCCAAATCGTCAAACAACTCCATTAGTGCAGGAGGTACGATAGCTATAGGATTTATTCCTCCGATAATAATTGCACCCGGAACACACTGAATATCCAAATCACAGTTTTCAGAAAGCCCTGCGGCTTCCAGCAAACAGTTTGGAATTACAAGCTCATCAAGCTCATGGATATCTGCATTTTTTGTATGATACATATACGTTTCCCCCCTATATTCCCATCGTTTGGGTCATTGTTTGTTCTTCTGCTGATTTCAGTTCTGCTACAAAAGATTGAAGCTCATCCTCAGTCAGAGAAATCTTAGCCTTTTCAAGCTGTTTCAGCACATCGGTTATACTTTGATATTCCTCCGTGAGCTTCTGCATTTTCTTGCTGTCGCTATATCCTCCAGCGCATCGAGTGTACCCCTTAAAAATGCAGTCATATTTCTGCGTTTTCATATTCGGCAGCACAGATAGATACAAGCCAACCATTGCTTTATCAGAAGCCCTGATAAATAAATCATCATGCATATTCCCGACTGATAGCTCCATAAAACCGTTTGTCTTTTCTGCGATAAGCTCTTTAGCCCATCTCATTTGTCCGTTAGAATTCATCTTCTTCCTCTCCTTCATTTTCATAATCAAAAAGGTTCATCTGCCTTGATTCTGCCTGCTGACGCTCTGTTGGATCATAGTTGGTAATGATAACCTCCGGATACTCACAGCCTCCGTCATACCGCTGGGCTAGGTTATTGATACGGGTAAAGGATAAAATGTGGAAGTCTTTGTACAACTCCCGGATATATTCACAATCATTGTAAGAAACCATCCATTTACCTTTGCAGGATGCCAGAGTATCCCGAAGTCGTGTATGATCTTCCTTTCGGAACACCACAGCGTAGTGACCCTCGGTTTCGTAATACGGCGGATCACAATAAAAAAAGGCATTGTCACGGTCATACTGCCGGATCAACGCCTCGAAATCTTTATTTTCTACCACTGTATTTGCCAGCCTGCGGGATGCTTCCCAAATGATGAAGAATGCTTTCCGCACATCAAATGGCTGACAGGCATAAGAAGTACAGCCACTTCCATAGCTGTAGCGGATGAGCTTGAAAAATGCTGCCGCCCTGCGTACATCACTGGTTTTCGCATTCTCCTGCATAATCTCCTTAATATCCTCAAACTCAGGAGGCGGCAGATTATGCTGTGCAAGCTCCAATTCCTGTTTCAGGTACTCGGTGTCGAATTCCTCCTTTTCCATGAATTTGCGGATGACTATAAATTCATCCCTCGAGTTAATAGGTAAGAAACCGAGATGTCTTAAAAACTCCCAAGTTCGGTTTTTGACACAGTAGAACATGTTGGCAAGGTTGGCGTTGAAATCGTTGTATACCTCCATTGCTTTTGGATCAGGTGGTCTGCCAAACAACACCCAGCCTCCGCCGCCAAATACTTCAATATATCTACCGAAATCTTTTGGGAACAGCTTATAAATGATTTTTCGGAGGGCTTTTTTACCGCCCACCCAACTAATAAAACTATTGATATTGCATCACCTCCAATGCACAAAAAAGAGCCGCGCAGTATCATATTTACATGGGCGGCGGCTCATGTTATCCATAGTCAAGTTTCTTGTCTTTTTATGACTTTGTGTTATAATTGTTATGAAGTAGTATGCTTTACTCGATTCCCGATGATAAATGCTGGCGCACCCGACACAGCTAAACAAAAAACGAATTTATTAACTACAGTAATCTCCATATTTTTATCTGTTGTATTCTTGTTGGTTTGCTTAAAAATAGGAGGTGTTAGTAATATGGTATTTAGTTCATTTATTAATTTTGCAACCCATATATTAATCTGTGTCGGGGGTCGGGTAAAGCATATTACTAACCATCATTGTGATTTATGAACTTGGATAATACCAAGTTTTTTTATTTACAAATGTTATCCCATTGTCATGCCAAAGCCTTGTGACTGTTGACTTTTCAATTCTTCTTCAGGTTTAATAAAAAATCCATTTCCTGCATCCCAAAAGCTAAGATATAATTCTCCATCGGGAGTATCAATTGCTCGCTGCTCGAAGCCCTCACCCCAACCGTCTGAAAACTGCCCTGTCAGCTCTGAAATAACCTCGTCAAGCTCAGCCTGTGTCAGTTCGCCATGCGACTGTACTTCTGTAACACCCCACAGTTTGTCATCCCATTCCTCAACAGTGGGATTAATACTATACACTTTTCCCTTAAGAACATCATTATCAAGGTAAACAGCCAAACCACGCTCACCTTCATTTGAGAGTTTCTCTCTTTCAATAGCTGCTAGGATTTCCTCTTGATATTCCACTATTTTATTAGCCTCCATAGCCTCTGGTTCATATTCGGTATCACCCCATTCGTTTTTACGATAAATCTTTGGGAACAGGGGATTCCAGAGTCGCAAGGTTTGAAGCTCTTGTTTTTCCATTGCTATCGCCCTCCTTTAATTACATTGATTCCATATCGCCTCACCAAAAAGGCATTGACAATAAGCCGCAGGAGTTTATCATTAATAAGTTCTGGATCGCTTAATTCTGAAACAGTGATATGCTGCTTCCCAGAGTAAAGCTCCTTTGCCATATGAAAGATGGCGTATCCATCTAAATCCACACCATGAATGCGGATAGCTTCAAAATGAATAAGTTGGCTGTCTACACAACATTTTGTCTTACTCCAAACAAACGCATCTGCAGAGAGTAAAAAAATAGCGGCTGCATATCCGTAGCTTTCTTCTATCTTCGGAAACAGACCGCTTTTACAGATACTTTGAAATCTCTTTTTATGCTCTGCATTTCTAAAAAGCATTTGGTTCACCTCGCTTTCTCCGAGGTTGCTCGCAACCTCTATGATTCTTTGCACTCTCAGAGCAAATTCCCGAATCTCTATCTCTTTCAAAAATAACCCTAGCAGTTCTTCATATAAAATAGGGGTTGGATTCACATATCTTTGCTGGCTTCGGAATGTTCCACAAGCCCGAGGAGTAAAGCCGGGAATAAGTTGCATTTCTATTTCTATAGTAGCGAGAGGTGTATCTCTCATAAATCTTGTAATCACTTTAATCAGTCCTTCCTTTTTCTACAAATCGGACAACAAAAAATGAGGCTATGTTTTTCAGTAACGAAGAACATAGCCTCATGGTTGTTTTGCCGATGGCAGATTTATTAAATTGTGTTTTAGGTTTATATGAAAACAGAGACATCAAGATTTTTCTATCTAAATGCTTCTGAATTTTCTTTAATAATTAGGGGTTATTACTACCACATTTAAAGCTTTAAATACGTAAATTAAAATATTCGATTTAAATCAACAAAGATTTTTATCATCTTCAAAGTCCTGATATATAGGGTACTTTTTAATGTCGTCTCCAATATTTTCAAACTTCTCTTCAATTTTCTTTTTCTGTGTTGGTGAAAGATTATTTTTTGCTTCTTCCGATTGATTCATCCAATGCTGGATTTCTTGACCAACAACACTTGTTATCTTTTGATTCTGTGCCTCTATCCTGCCTATTCCAAGATTAATTTTGGTATTAATCCACTGCTCCTTACTATCCATACTATAAAATGTAACTATTAAAACACCCATCAAGTTTGAAATAGTAAAAGAGGTTTCTCCATTATAAACTGTATATGAGCTAATACTTCTATGCATTGCTACGCTTGGATTCTTTGATGCATCCAATTTTGAAACTGATTGAATTCTATCCAAGAAGAAAATATGGTTTTCAATAGATCCTATATCTGCTCGTTTACCCATAAGATAATCGTGCATAATTTCCTCAGCCCTAAATAAAGTCATAAGAATATCTTGGTCAAAATCAGTATCCATTACATACTCTGCTAAATCAAGATATAAACTTCTCCAACTCAGAGATATAATAAAATAAGTTAAATTCTCGTTATAATCATATATTATTTTATTTCTATTTTGATAGGGATTAAAAAAGTTATTTGCAAACCATCGTTCTCTTGCACTGAATATTTCTTCACAATCATGACAAAGCATAAAATGTTTTTCGATATCCTGTGCTACTTTATTCGGTTCATTTGTTACCCTAATACTTCCAGGAGATGAGTTCTTCAGACACCGCCCCACAAAATTAGGAACGATGTGACTAAGTTGCAATTCTTTGTTTTGTCTACATAAAGCACACTGTCCTTTTTGAGTTTTTGCCATGATTATGTCACCCCTCCTTAACTGAAATAATTTATAAATTTCCACTATAAATCAGCATATATTTAATAATTGATTTATAGCTACAAAATTTTGTATTTTAGCTATGAGCACCGAAATTACCCTATGTCATCTATATTTTCCCCTAAAAATCAGGGCAAAAATCGGGCATTTTATAGCCTAATTTTTGCCCATTTTTCACTCCAAAACCACAACATCTTGTGGTTTGATTGCTCTATTTATCGTTTTTACCACAACGCGTCATCAGAATCACAGTTTCAACGTGCGTGGTTCGTGGGAACATGTCTACTGGTGTTATTTTAGTTACCTTATATCCACTCTTTTCAAGTAAGTTTGCATCCCTTGCAGCAGTTGCTGGGTTACATGATACCATAACTACTCTCTCTGGTGACATATTTACTATCGCTTCAATAACATCATTTTCTAAGCCTTTGCGTGGAGGATCTACTATAACTACATTTGGGCTAATACCCTCTTCAAGTAATTGTTTAGTTGCCTCACTTGCATCAGCACATATAAATCTTGCATTTGTTATATTATTTGTAATAGCATTCTCATTAGCATTTTGTATTGCCTGGGAAATTATCTCAATTCCAATTACTTGTTTGACTTTATTTGCTGAAATCAAACCTATAGTACCTGTTCCACAATATAAGTCTATTAAGTTAGCGTAATCAATTGCTGTATTATATAGCACTTCAGCTTGTTTTTTGTTTACTTGATAAAATGACAATGGAGAGATTTTAATCTTTATACTACAAATAATATCAGTTATGTAATCATTCCCATATATAATTTTGCATTGATTCCCCAATATGACATTTGTTGGTTTGCTATTTACATTTATGATGATACTTGTAATATTGCTGTTCCCCTTCTTTAATTCATCACATAGTTTATCTGTATTTGGTATATTTGCATTTGTTACGACAATGCATACCATTATTTCACCAGTTGATTCAGCTTTTCGAACGTATATATGCCTTACTAGCCCTTTATTGCTTTCTTCATCATATACAGATATTTTTTGTTCATTTAAAAAGTTTATTACAATTGATTGTATATCTGAAAAGTCTTTTGGTTGAAGTTTGCATTGTTCACAATTGATTATACGATGACTTCGTTTTGCATAGAAACCAGATACAATATTTCCATCTTTATTCTTACCAACTGGGTATTGTGCCTTGTTTCGATACTCATTTTCTATTTCACTTGCAATAATATTATTGCAAGCTAAACCAATTGCTCCTATTCGCTTAAATGAATTAGCAACATACTCTTGTTTTATTGCAAGCTCTGCTTCATATGTTATATGACGATATGTGCATCCACCACATTGCTTATAACAATCACAATCAACCTCAACACGATTGCTTGATGGTTTAATAATTTTTTCAATTATACCAAATCCATAGCTTTTTAAAATCTTAACTATTTTAACAAGCACAATATCCCCTACTGTTGTTTCCGGTACAAATATAGCGAATCCATCAAGTCTTCCAACTCCATTCCCTTCACTTGTAACGCCTGTTATTTCCAACTCGTAGCATTCATTTTTCTTTATGTTCATACGTTCTCCTATATCATTTAATGTATTTGTTTTATTTCTTACAATATTCCATATAATAAAATTCCCATTGTCGCAGAAATTATCACAAGAAGTATTGGATGTATTTTAATTTTCTTGCTCAATACAAATAATATTACAAATATTATTATACCTTTATAATTTATGTGATTAGCAAAAAACTCTTGCAAATTTATAACCTTACTAAGACTATAAAACAAGTTAGATAGCATAATTGAAAAGCCAGCTGACAACATTAATCCTATAACTGTAGGTCTTAGACCTAATAAACCTGCTTTTACATATCTATTGTCTTTAAAACTGTGAAAATACTTAGCGATTATTAATATAATAATGAAACTTGGTAATATAACCCCAAGTGTTGCACATATAGCACCTATAAATCCACTTTTTTGCATCCCTACAAAAGTTGCGATATTAACTGCAAATGGTCCTGGAGTTGATTCTGCAATTGCAATGAAATTAATAAGATCTACATGAGCAATCCAGTTATTTTTTATAACTTCTGCTTGTATTAGTGGAATCATTGCATATCCACCACCAATTGTAAACAAACCAATCTTAAAAAAAGTAATAAACAACATGACTAAATCCATTATTTTTTATCCTCCATAAGCGATTTATTTATGAAGAGATTATATATAATTCCAACAGCTAATCCGCCTAGTAAAATATATATTACATTTAAACTTGTAAATGATGCAATCAAGAAAGCTAGTCCTGTTAGAATAAAGTTAAAAGCACATTTTTTATTTACCTTATTCAGCTTTATTGCAGCATTAAATATTAAAACTATAACCCCTGCCCTTATTCCCTCAAATGCATATT
>DAMDCT010000057.1:8527-12308 GCA_032091455.1 Oscillospiraceae bacterium
GTATCCATCTATTACTCATATAGGGTATAAAAAAGAGTGTTACAAGTACAATAATAATAACAGAAGGAATAACTGTACCTAATGTTGCAAAAAAAGATCCCCAAAACCCTGCCACCTTATAACCTACAAAAGTTGCCGTATTTATTGATATAACACCAGGTGTAGCCTCTGATATTGCAATAATATCAAGCATTTCATCATCATCTATCCATTTTCTGGATTGCACAATCTCATTATGTATAATCGAAATCATTGCATATCCACCACCAAAGGTAAATGCACCTATTTTAAAGAATATTATAAATATTTCCCATAATTTTTTGATAATAGCCCCTCCGTTTAATTTGATAAGCAATTATAGTTAAATATAATTATTATTTATTATACCATATAATTTTACAATTTTTAATCCCTAATTAAAATTATATTATTGATGTAACAATTATAGTTTTTGTTGCACAGCACGAAATTGTGTTGACACTGATTTTATTAACAACTATAATCAAGGTAGCAAATTCATGATTTTAATTTATATGAGGAGTTATATTATTATGTTGAAAAAATATTATCAAAATTTAGATGTATTAAAATTAAACACATTACCCAACCGTGCATATTATATTCCTAGTATGCCGTCCAAGCCAACTGATGAAAAGCAGGATAATAAAAGCGTATTAATGCTAAATGGAGATTGGCAATTTAAGTTCTTTGATAGTGTTTATGATTTCACATTTAATGTTGATTCATTTGACACAATCCCTGTACCATCTAATTGGCAAATGCATGGCTACGACTCCCATCAATATACTAATGTAAGATACCCTATTCCATTTAATCCTCCTTATGTCCCAAAAGAAAATCCTTGTGGACTATATCAACGCACATTCAATATTGAATCTTTAATTGATAATCGTTTCTTTTTAAACTTTGAAGGTGTTGATTCTTGCCATTATGTATATATTAATGATAAATTTGTAGGATATTCTCAAGTATCACATTCAAGCAGTGAATTTGAAATTACAGGTTTTGTGAATGATGGCGAGAATAAAATTAACGTTGTTGTTCTTAAGTGGTGTGATGGTACATATGTAGAGGATCAAGACAAGCTTAGAATGAGCGGTATTTTCCGTGATGTATTTGTACTAACAAGACCAAAACAGTTTGTATTTGACTACACAGTTAAGACAAATATTATTAATGATAATATTTCAACTGTATTCGTTATAATGGATGATAATAATGCACAACTAAATAAAGAAGTTAAACTTTTGGATGTGGATGGTAATATCTTAACTTGTGAAATTACTACCGATAATAGCGTTATATTTAAAGTAAATGCTCCAGTTCTTTGGAGTGCTGAAAACCCATATTTATATAAGGTTTTAATTAAAACTGAAAATGAAGTTATTATAGATAATATAGGTATTCGCACAATATGTATTGAAAATAGCACTGTAAAGGTTAATGGTTTGCCAGTTAAATTCAAGGGTGTAAACCGCCATGATAGCTACACTGATACAGGTTATGTAGCATCAATTGAACAAATTACTGCTGATATGAAAACCATGAAAATGCACAACGTTAATGCTATTAGAACTTCCCATTATCCAAACAGACCAGAATTTTATAAGCTTTGTGACAAATTTGGTTTCTATGTGATTGATGAAGCTGATGTAGAATCACATGGTACAAACTGTACTATGTATCCTTATCATAGTGATGGTCATGCAGATATTGCAGATAATCCTCTTTGGACGCCTACAATAGTTGATAGAATTGAGAAGTTAGTTGAGCGTGATAAGAATAGATCTTCTGTAATCTTTTGGTCATTAGGAAATGAATGTGGATATGGATGTTGCTTTGAAGAAGCTGGTAAACGTGTAAAAGAACTTGATGATACGAGGATTTTACATTACGAGTCAACAGTAATTACAGAGGAAAAGGCTGCACTAGGTACTGAAAAGTTTGATATTCTTGATGTAGTTAGTTATATGTATCCAGCATTGGATACGCTAGAAAACGACTATATTAAAAACGCAATTGAAAAACGCCCACATGTTTTATGTGAATTTGCGCATGCAATGGGAAATGGTCCTGGAAGTCTTGATGAATACTATGATTTAATTTATAAATACGATAACTTCTGTGGTGCTTTTGTTTGGGAATGGTGTGACCACACTGTGCTTTTAGGTGAAAAAGACGGCAAACCAATGTATGGTTACGGTGGGGATTTTGGTGAGTTCCCTCACGATGGTAACTTTTGTATGGATGGTCTTGTATATCCAGACCGAACTCCTCATACAGGTCTTTTGGAACTTAAAAATGCAGCAAGACCTGCTCATATAACATTTGAAAATGACAAATTCTACATAGAAAACAAGTTGGATTTTTCAAATCTTAAAGATATGTTATATGTAAAATGGAGCATCAAGCAAAACGGTAAAACTTTATTTAATGGCACAATAAACGATATAGATGTAACCCCACATCAAAAGAGTGTTCTAAACTTTACTTTGCCAAATGTAAGTGGTGATAGATTATATATTATGTTTGAGCTGATGTCATTAAAATCAACTAAACTTATTGAGGCTAACTACCTACTTGGCTTTGATCAATTTGATTTATCTACGCAAAAGTTTGAAAATATCATAAATACTAATGGAGATAAAATTTTAGTTGAGGATAATCACAAAAATATAATCCTTAAGGGAAATAACTTCAATTACAACTTTAACAAGACTGCTGGTAGTTTTGATTATATCGAATTTGACGGTAAAATTATTACGGACAAAGCAATTGAATATAGTGTATGTAGAGCACCAACGGATAATGACATCCATGTAAATAAAATATGGATTGAGGAAGGCTTTCATCGTACAATGCCATATACCTATGATATTACCCTAAATGAAATACCAAATGGTGTGGAAATCGTTTGTCCTTTATCTATCCAAGCAGTACTTCTTGCAAACATTGCAGAAGTTAATTCTATTTGGACTTTATATAATAGTGGTGCTATTAACGTCAAACTTGATGTAAAAGTTCGCAATTCAGTTTCATACTTACCTCGATTTGGTATTAGCATGTTAGTTGATAATTCATATGACACATGTAATTTCTTTGGATTTGGTCCACAGGAAAGCTACATTGATAAACATGTTGGGTCATATAAAGACAGCTTTAGTATGTCTGTTGAAGAGATGCATGAAGATTATATTTTCCCTCAAGAAAATGGCTCACATTATGATACTGAATATGTTACTCTTAATACATCAAATCATAATTTACAAATTAACTCAAATATCAATTTTAGTTTTAGTGTGTCCCCCTTTACTGTGAAAGAACTTACTACAAAGTTACATAACCATGAGCTTGTAAAAAGTGATTATACAGTTTTATGTGTTGACTATAAAATGTCAGGTGTTGGTTCAAATAGTTGTGGTCCAGAATTACCTGAAAGATACCAATTGAAGGAGAAGGAATTCACCTTTGAATTCAATATTATTCCAAATAAAAGATAGCTGAAAATATAGACCATCCAATTTGGGTGGTCTATATTTTTTATTGGGCTATATTTACTTTTTTTGCTATGTCCTGCTCTGTTGTATAACTTATTTGCATTTTAAGAATTCCATTATTAATTGTTGTGGAAGTTTTCCTGTCTGTTATAGAACAATTTTCAAGCTCTATTTGCTCATATTCTTTAAAACTATCTTCTAATATTTTTTTCGCCTGTTCTTGTTTAAGGCTATCACTTTTTTTATTATAAAAGCGATATTCT
>DAMDCT010000057.1:12318-16904 GCA_032091455.1 Oscillospiraceae bacterium
TGTATAAATTCCTAAAGGTAATTCTTTTGAGAATAGAACTAGCGGTTTTTTAACTTCCTCTACGTCATAATTATTCTTTATTTTTGTTGCTAAAAACAATGGTATCTTGACAGATAGAATATCAATATAATAGCGTTTTTTAGTCTTACCTGTATACTCTTTTGATAGTTGTTCAATATCAATTTGAAGTGTTTTTTCAAACTGAACTTCTGCAATAATCTTTGCCTCGGAATGAACATATGATGTCTTGCCCTGTTTATTCACAAATGTACCACTTACAATTATGTCGCCTTCACTAACTGTATAGTTAATCCCTTTAACAGTTTGACCATTATAAACCTCCATATATTTTATTTGTCCTGTTTTATTTGCTACAATATCACATGGTGTATTTTCTCTTATTGTTGGTGGTGCATATCTCTCTGAAACTAGAACATCTATTTTACATCCTCTTTGATTAATAGATAGCCATGATAGTTCTGGTAGCTTTAATAATGCCTGTTGCTTTTTTTCTCTAAAATCAATGTCAGGTATGTAACCCCACTTACGAACTCCTAAATCGTTAAGTTCAGATAATATAACTTGCGTTGAAACTTTTTTGTTACCCTTAACTTCAATTTGCCATATGAAATTCTGTGAAATTAGTATAAATGCAATAAATATAACTGCTCCTATCATTAGTCCATATCTTTTCTTATATGTTCCAGCTCTAAAAGGCACTCCAACTTTTTTAATAATATTTGTTTCAACGTTTACCTTTTTTGAAAATTCAACTATTTTTTTATAATCACAGGCTAATGTTATTGCTTCAAATCCCTCTGGTGTCTTGACCAAATCAGTTAAACTTATATTATTGCTTGCACATAAATTTATTAGACGTTCTGTAAATCCATTTATAGCATTAAAATGAATATATCCACAGAAATATCTATATATCTTGTTAATTACCACACAATCACCTACTTTTAATCAAACATTAAATATACTCAACTCTATTAATACTTCCCTTGATTTCCAGACTATCTTGTGATAAACAATGTATACACAGCTTTTCCCCGTAAAACTGGACTTCTTTTTCGTCAAGACTTACCCTAATAAGATCATCATTATATTCAATTATCCCCTTTGAACCTTGAATAATTACGTGCCTATTACCTATGATTTCAATTTGTGATGAATCTACGATTTCCTCCCTAACTTTTATTAAAGCTTTAACCAAGCCACTTTTTTTGTCAGATTGTTGCATAATGCTTCTCCTCTTCCACCATAAAAATATCATTAAGGTCCACTATAAATATATTATGCAAAGAGTGTGCATATACATTTATTCAAAGATTAAATATATTTAGAGGTGCATTATGTTTAGTAACAAACTATATTCTTATCTAAAAAAAATAGCCATACTATGTATAGTTTACTTTGTCATGTTTTTAATTATATTTTTTTCTAAAGAACTTTCCGCAGGAATAAAAAATGGTATTGCAGTTTCTACTAATCTTCTTATTCCATCTCTACTTATATTCATGATTTTTTCTAATATAGTTATGAATTCTTCTTTAAAAAATATTATTTCACGCCCATTTAAGTTATTAGCAAAATATATTTTTAAAATCAACAATAATCATATGTCAATAGTTATTTTAAGTTTAATTGGTGGGTATCCAATTGGTGCTAAACTGCTCTCGAATGCTGTAAAGGATAAGCACTTGTCAGTCAAGAACGCTGAGAGAATGCTTAGTTATTGTGTTAATTGTGGTCCTGCATTTATAATAAGTGGTGTTGGAGTCAGTTTATTCGGCAGTAAAAAAATTGGCCTAATAATTTATCTTTCACAGGTTATTGCATGCTTAATAGTTGGTTTTCTGTCTACTCTTTTTGTAGACACAACAGATAACATTAATATAATTAACGATAACAGCAATGATAAAAATTTCTCTACTCTATTAGTTAATTCGGTAAATGATTCAATTAAATCACTAGCAATTATCTGCGGATTTGTCGTTGCATTTTCATCATTTATGCCTTTGCTTTCACTTTTTCTTAAGAATATAAATCCGAACTATCGATATTTAATCGAAGGTATACTTGAAGTTACTATTGGATGTAATAATTTAAGTAATATTGACTCTGCAAATAATATTATCCTTGCTTGTGCCTTTACTGCTTTTGGTGGAGTCTGTGTTCATTTGCAAGTTTGTGCAATGATAAAAGGAACAGGAATAAGGATGTATAAGTTTTTTGTATTTAGAATTATCTATGTATTTATTAGTGTTTCTATTGTCAACATTGTATTAAAGCTATCCCCTGATACGCTAAACTGCATTAGTATTAATCATAATCAATCATCTAGAATTTATTCTGTTTCACCAACTGCAACTATTTTTCTTATTCTACTTTCAATTATATTATTGTTTTTCTGTCGAAAATCTGATAGAATTAAAACATAGCTATGGCTATACTAATTAAGATAATAAAAAGGAATGATCACAAATATGAAAACTGTTTTATTTGGTAAATCTATTGAGCCTGCATGTTCATATTGTGAACATGGAAAGCTTACTCGTGATAACAAAATGGTGTTATGTAATAAAAAAGGTTCAATGCAACCTTATTCTAGTTGTAGGGCTTTTGTTTATGCGCCGTTAAAACGTATACCAAGAAGGGCTGCCCCATTACCTACATATGATAAAAAGGATTTTGAAATATAATTATGAAAATAAATTATCAAAAAAAGCTAGACTGCATAATAGAAGATATAGTTAAAAATGAAGTGACTCCAACATTATTGCTACATAGCTGTTGTGCGCCATGTAGTAGTTATGTTTTAGAATATCTTTCAGATTATTTTAAAATAGCAGTTTTATATTACAATCCAAACATTTATCCTAATGAAGAATATATAAAACGAGTTGAAGAACAAAAAAAATATATTACTGAAATTAACACTAAAAATAAAGTCGAGTTCATTGAAGGCAACTATGATACTGATAAATTTTATGATTTGTGTAAAGGTTTAGAAAATGAAAAAGAAGGCGGAGAACGCTGTTTTAAGTGCTATGAGCTTAGACTACAAGAAACTGCTATTATAGGGCTTAATCTAAATTTTGATTACTTTACTACTACACTTTCCATTAGCCCACATAAAAATGCAGAAAAAATCAATGAGATTGGTGAATCTCTTTCAAAAAAATACGCTATTAAGTATCTATATTCCGACTTTAAGAAAAAAAACGGATACAAACGTTCAACCGAACTTTCGAGAAAATATAATCTATATAGGCAAGATTACTGCGGATGTGTATTTTCCAAAAATCAACAATTAACTAATGAATAGCAAAAACCACGAAGCCTAAAACTTCGTGGTTTTTTGAATTTTAAATATTATTCAGCTAATGCTTGTTCAATTGCTTTTGAAAGTTGATCTGGACATGATGTACCTTTTCCATTACAATCAATACCTCGTAATGTTGCCGCAACTTCTTTTGCGTTTTTTCCGACTGCAAGACTTGATATGCCCTGTAAATTACCTGCACATCCACCATCAAATTTCAAGTCAGTAATTATGTCATTTTCAATGGTTAAATTAATTCTTCTTGAACAGGTTCCTTTAGTTTTATAGTTTATCGTCATCAATATTTACTCCTCTGTGCTAATTATTCTCACTGTTATAACTTGTTGCAACTGCATTTGCAACGCTTATAGCTACTCGCTTGTCAAATGGGTCTGGTAAAATATAGTCTGTATTAAGCTCATCATCAGCAATAATACTAGCAATACCATGTGCGGCGGCTAATTTCATTTCTTCAGTAATATCCTTTGCCCTAACACTTAGTGCGCCCTTAAATATGCCTGGGAAAGCGAGCACATTATTAATTTGATTAGGGAAATCACTTCTTCCAGTACCAACAATGAATGCACCAGCTTTTTTTGCAACATCAGGCATAATTTCAGGGGTTGGGTTTGCCATTGCAAAAATAATTGGCTTATCTGCCATAGATTTTACCATATCTTCATTTACAAGGTTTGGTTTTGATACACCAACAAAAATATCTGCATTTACTAGCGCATCAGCAAGTAGACCTTTTACATTATTTTTGTTTGTTATTTGTGCAATCTTTTCGTGTGCTTCATTCAGAAATTCACCACCACGATATAAAATTCCATCTCTATCACACATTATTACATTTCCCATTTTAAGTTCAATAAGCAATTTTGCAATTGCAATTCCTGCAGCACCTGCTCCATTTATTACAACAGTTACATCTTCTGCTTTCTTTTTAGCAAGCTTTAAGCTGTTTATTACAGCGGCACCTACTATAATTGCTGTTCCATGTTGATCATCATGGAACACTGGAATATCAAGTGTTTCTTTAAGTCTTTTCTCTATTTCAAAACAACGTGGAGCTGATATATCCTCTAAGTTAATACCACCAAAACTCAATGCAATGTTTTGAATAGTTCTAACTATTTCATCTGTGTCTTTTGAATTAATGCAAATTGGAAAAGCATCGACATCTGCAAATGCTTTAAAAAGAGCACATTTACCCTCCATTACGGGCATTGCAGCTTCAGGACCAATATCACCT
>DAMDCT010000057.1:16914-18014 GCA_032091455.1 Oscillospiraceae bacterium
CCTAATCCTAACACAGCAGTTCCGTCCGTTATAACTGCTACAAGGTTTCCACGTCTTGTAAGTTCATATGACAAACTTTTATCTTTTTCTATCTCTAGACATGGTTGAGCGACACCAGGAGTATATGCAACAGCTAGTTCTTCCCTTGTTGTAATTGGTGCTCTTGATATAATCTCAATTTTGCCTTTCCATTCTTTATGTTTTAGTACTGCCAATTCTTTTACATCCATTTAATTTATACCTCACTATGTAATTTGTTTTTTAGTTCAAATAACGCATTAATTGATTTTTCTGGTGTTGTTTTGCTACCTATTGGGCTTATTCTTGAAGAATATGCACCGTGAAAATCAGAACCACCTGTTGAAATTAAATTATGCTCATTTACTATGTTTAATAAATATTCTTCTTGTGCGATTGATGATTTACTTGACCACACCTCAACACCATCAAGTAAATTATTTTGTATAAGTTCATCTAATAAATCAATACTTTTATACGTATATGGATGGGCCATAACGCATATTCCACCCGATTTTTTAACCGCGTCGATAACTTCATAAACATCTGGTTGTTTACAGTTTATTATACAAGTTCCACCGTCAAAACTAAATAATTCATCAAATAAATCACCGAATATTCCAGTTGTAAAACCAGCGTTCATTAGTACTTTCATAATATGTTGCTTATAAATACATTTACTATGCTTTGCAATTTCATTTATGTCATCAACTGTTATAGGATAAAGCTCAGATACTTTTTTTGCCATACCAACACCAGCTTTTGTTCTATTTCCAGTTGTTCTATCGCATATAGTTTTTATTAATTCTAGATGTTTTGGCATATAGCAAAGAATATGCACACGACGATTTCGTTTTGTATCAAATGCAGATATTTCTACGCCATCTATAAGTGTTATACCTAATTCATTCGCAACTGTTTTAATATTCTCAATAGGAGTAATGTAATCGTGATTGGTTATGGCAACGCAATCAACATTGGAACGCTTTGCTAGTTTTAATATTTGATGCTCGAATAGAGAGCCGTCCGACGCTCTAGTATGTGTATGCAAATCGCCACGCATCTCGAATCCCCCCTACTTC
>DAMDCT010000058.1:0-11804 GCA_032091455.1 Oscillospiraceae bacterium
CAAACCATCAACTGTGGCAGCTATAAATTCCTCTTTAATAGCTTTTGTTGACATTACACTCTCATCAAGAGGTTGTATTGAATTTGCTTTAGCAAGCTGTGCAACCATACCTGATTGTATTTGGAACACGTCAGGAGCAGTTGCGGTAGCTAGTGCAGGGATAAGCTTATTGTTGTAATCTGCTTCAGGAATAAATTCCATTTTAACTTTAATATTAGGGTTTGCTTTTGTAAAATCTTCTGCAATAGTCTTCATCATTTCGTCACGCGCTTGGCTTGAATGCTGCCAATAAGTAATTTCAACTGGTTTTTCATCTTGTTTGCTTGATTCTTGTGCATTAGGAGATGGTGTCGTTGGTGTTTCCCCTTTTGGTGCACATCCTGTGAACATAGATACTAGCATCAATGCTGATAGTAAAGCGGCTGTGAATTTTTTCATGTGTTTCTCCTCCTAAATTTTCTGAAAGTTTATTTCATTTAAGTTTGGGTCATCTCCCAACTTAAAATCTAACTGATTTAAAAACCTCTGTTTGTAAAACCTGATATGACATTCCCAATAGACTCGAACCCATACCTAAAGTTGAAGGAATAATGCTTATTTTCTCTACGAACGGTTTTAGCGCATGCAATTTGACATACTCCAAAACCTGTGGTGCAGTTATGTCAAGCTTTGCTAATGCTCCTCCGATAATTACTGCGTCTGGATTAAACAGATTTACTACGTTTACTGTCGCAATACACAAATAACTTATTTGCTCTTGTATAACCTGTTTTGCAATTAAATCTCCCTCTAAATAGAGGTTTACTAAATCATCATAGTTTAATGAATTAAGAGAAATAAAATTGTCTTTATTTTTTTCATATATCTCCAAATAACGCTTTAGCGCAGGTCTTTCAGACAACAGCGTTCCTATGCAACCCGGCATAGAGCATTTACAAGGTTTTGCATTAATATCAATTGTTTGATGTCCAAGTTCTAATCCGCAACCATCACGTGAAAACAGTGCTTCTTGCAGAATTAGTGAAAAGCCTACACCGCTTTCGCAAAGTATATAAGCTACATTCTTGTAATCGGGCATAGATGAAAAGTGATATTCACCTAATAAAAGTGCATCTGTGTCCTTAAAAACATGAGTTTTAATTGGAAATGGGAAGATCTTATCAATTATCTCTCCAACGTTTATATTCTCTATACCAAGTGGTGCTGAATAAATAACTGTTTTTGTTGAAACCTGCATTATACCTGGTAAACTTATTGCCACCGCAGTTATTCTTTGAAATAAATCTTGATTGTTCTCATAAAACTCGTTGACAACATGAGTTAGTAATTTTGTTAATCCCCACTCTCCATAAACAGGTTGAGGTATTATTTTACTATGTACTATTTTGCATTTAAGATTGACAATTGCCGCCGTCGCACCTTTTGGAGTGACCCTAATTGATAGTACATATGCAAGTTCCCCATTTAGTGTATAAAGCATCGGTTTTCGTCCACCACTTGACAATCCTACTGATTTTTCTTGGACAATACCCTCATCAACTAGCTCAGCAATCAAACTTGAAACTGTTGCAGCGCATAGCTTCGTACGCTCTGAAATGTCCGATTTACTTAAAACATCCCGATTAATAAACGAGTTTAATACATTTTCCTTGTTTATTGACTTCATCGTATCTTTAGATGCTTTTATCAAATTATCACCCTCTTTAACTATGTTTGCTTAATCTATCAATATCTCTTTTATTACAGTGCCTGTTGCATTTTCCATTATAGGCAAGTCAACTGCTTTGCAAAGTGTTGGAACTAAATCAATAGTCTTTACTTGTTTAGAAAGTACATATCCACTCTTTACCGATTTTCCTTTTATAACTGCAAATACTTCTCTGCACTTTTCGTGCAAGCTGTCATGTGATGCAGCAAGGAGTGGAATTATTTCGTCTTTAGTTGCAAAAAACATTCCTTCTTTTGGTGATACCACTAAATCTGCATACTTGATATTTACTCCGTTTTCAATCAGCTCGGTTTTGGTCATTACTTTATCTACAAATGAAAGCTTAGAAATATTCTCTTTTATTTTATCTAAATCAATTGATTTGTCTTTAAAATAAACCTGACACTGTATGCTGTGCGATGTGAGTAAAACCTGCCACTTATCAGGACACTTACTACCCTCTTCACATATATGTATATCAGTGTATCCAAGTTGCTTAAAAATCATTGCAAGTTCTTTTGTTTTACTCTTGCCCTTATATGAAATCATACCGTGGTCGGTTGTCAATAAAATCGATGTTGTGTCATATATCCCTTTACTTTCAAGAATAGTTATTATCTTATAAAGCCTTTTATCTATTTCAATAAGTCGGCGTTGGACCTTTTTTACTCGTTCCTTTTCTGTCATTGAGAAATAAGGCAACGGATTATGACCTATTGTATCTAAATCATCAATGTATACGAATATCGCCTGTGGTAGTGAGTCAAAACTATATTTTGTATTATCTGTTTCTATGCAATTATTTTCTAATAAGCTATCTAACATATCAAATCTTGTTTCATAATCGCCACCTGGTTGAAGGTATAGATAATCGTTATCTTCTTTAGAACAACCTTTTTCTTCTAGTGCAAACTGCTGAATAGATACAAATGGTATATGCATTTCTTTAAGTCGCTCACCGATTGTTTGAGCTTTATTCAATCTCTTACACAAAACAAGGTTGTTACTTTCTCTATCAAGGTATTGATAACAGTTACCTGTTGTATCTGAATAGGCACCACTTACTAATGAACTTTGCATTGGATATGTAATAGAGGGTATACCTGTTGAAACATTTTCAAAGAAAGTCCCGTCTGCTATCAGCTTACTAATTGCTGGCAATTTTTGTTGTTTATTGTCAATTAAATCAAAATAATATTTAGCAAAACCATCTAAATTTATATACAAAATTCTATTATTCATTTCACACCATTTTCTCTCAGATAAAAAAAGTACTCCTAAATAATAGTATCGAATTAATAAAAAGTCAACACTTTTTGTGCAATATTTATATTTTTATCCATTATAACCGAATTTTATATGCATATTTATACAAAGCTAACATCACACAGCAGTAACTTTTGTTAGTTATTAAAAGAATTAAAATAAGTTGATATGTTTATTTTTGTTTGTAGTAAAATGGTAATTACTCAATCTCTCTTTTAAAGCAAAACGGTGATTGACAAATTATGTTGCCAACCACCATTTTTATTAATATTACTTCATATTTAATTTTTTCTTCCTAAATAAAAGAACAGAGATTGCTATTATTGACATTATTATTAATGGCATAATAGTAGTACTATCGCTAGTCTGAGGTACTGTTGTAGGCTTTTGGGGATTTCCTACAGCTGATTTAATTATTGTTTTTGATAAAATATAATCAGAACAATGGTTAATTGAAAATGTAGCAATACCATTTGAATCGACAAATGAATCACATACATATTCAAGTCGTTGCAAATCCTTATTAAAGTAATATAGCTTAACATTTTCATTCTTAAAATTAGTTTGTATTTTTATCGTTGCTTTACCTGGTAATTCCCCATGGTAACTAAAATACATATTTTGTATAACTGTATTGCCCGTCAATGCTTTTATTGTCATTTCATTTGGTGAGTTTTTACTAATACGCGTATCAAAAGTCAAACTTTTAATATTAGAGACATCAACATCCCTTCCTGTAAATTCCCATGAATAGCCTTCTCCATTTAATTTGAGAGTTACATTAGGGTTTTTAGATAATTCTTCAAAACTCTCAACCGTTATTAAAGGATTATTTGAGACATCTATAGTTGCAATATTGTCTTTTGCGTTGTTAATAGAATTAATAATAGTATTACTATCAACATCGTCTTGTGTTTGTGGAGGGTTATACGTACCTCCACCAGTATTATTATTTTCTGAACTATTTTGTGTTCCAAAGAAATTAATCTCATTAAACAAAATATCTTCACTATTTTGTCCATCAATTAAAACAAATGCAACAGTATCACTCTCATTAAGTGAAATATTAATAATCTTAGTTATCTTTTTATTACGACTATTTGTCTCAGCGAAAAACACATCTCTTACTTTTTGTCCATTTACATTAAGCTGTATTTTGCCATTATTAAGGCTACTATATTCTATTTCCATCCTTTTAGTTTTGGGTGAAGCTATGACACTATTACCACGTCCATAAGCTTTAGTTGTCTTATATTCTATTGTATTAAATATACCGTCAAACGCTGTATACAGCACTTTACCAGTGGAATCAAGTGGTGCATTAATACCCATTAAAGCAGACATAGTTGCCGCAAAATCAGTGTTGTAAATTTCTTGACTAATGGATACACCCTTTTTAATATTTTTGCCCCACATCAATGCTGTAATCTTTCTTGCGGTGTCATTATAGCTATCATGTTGTCCCCTTGCTATACGAACACTTTCGTAATCTCCAGTTTTAAAGTTATATGGAGGTTTTGGAGAAACTAACAAGTCTGCAAATCCCTCTCTAATCCCCCCAGCTTGGATTTGAGCTGGCGTTAAAATGGCATCAACGTACACTTCGTTTTTTATTGCCTGTGTTATTGCCGCATTCTTTTGTGCTATAACTGTAGGATTAAACTCACCTATATAGGATAGCTGTGCTTGTAATCCGACAGAGACAATAGCAATATCTGTCCCTATAGACGGTGTTGAACCGGCCATCAAAACTTCACATTTATAACCATTGCCCAATGCTTCAATAACATTAATCATGTCATCAAGGCTTGAAACATAGGTGTCACCACCAACTTCCTGCTGTCCAAAATTTGACATACCATGGTCAGTAGTTAAAACAAATGACATTGTATCATAAATTCCTGCATCCTTACATGCTTGAATAAATTCCCCAAGCTTTGTATCCATTTCTTCGATTCTGCTTAAAACGTTTCCTATACGTCCTTTTTCTGTAGTTGCTAAAGGATACCCATAATGGGAACTTTCATTGTGTCCTATTGCATCTAAATCATCCATATATAATGCGATGAATCTAGGTACTTGATTAAGCGTAACTCCACCCGCATTGAGGTCTTTCACCATTTTTATCGCAGCATCAAACCTTGTAATTGCTCCATTTGTGTCGCCTGCGTCAACATATAGTGCACGTTGGTCTGATGATGTTGTTCCTTTATCCTCCAAAGCAAACTGATTAATTGAAATAACATCCAAACCTTGGCGTACAGCCGATTGTGCAATTGTCTCAGCCTCATCCTTACGTGCTGGGTCTTCTTGAACAACAACTCCCTGTTCTTTATTGAAATAACGATAGTGATTATCTGTAAGAAGTGGCGGTGTTCCGCTTACAATTGCCTGTTGTAGTGGATTCGTTACTGAAGGAATATGTGTACTCGCATTATTAAAATATACACCTTCGTTATTTATAATATTTTTAAGTGTAGGAATATTTCGATCCTGTTTAATAGCTTCCTCAATATAATATCTTGCAAATCCATCCCAGTTGATATACACAACCCTATTTCCTTTTGGCATCTCTGGTGGTTTTACATAATTCACTATGCGCTGCTCAGCTACTATGCCAAAACTATTTTCTGCAGTCACTATAATTGTGTTTTCGCCTTCTGTTAAAGAGGCTTTTGCTGTGAAATTAACTCCGTCTAGTATAGCTGGCTTATTATTGATTTTTACAGTGCATGGATAATCAACAATTCCTACAATATCTATTTCAGGTTCATATATCTTTTTGTTGTTTTCAGGTGAGGCAACAGTTAATATAGGTTTTGTCTGGATAGCTTGATATCTCCATGCTATACCTTCGTTGTTAGCGGGTTCATTTGCACCAAAAATTGAGCAAATTGTTGGTACAATATCAAGTATTGTTGGAGTTGCATTTTCAATAGAACTGCGTTTAGGTGCATTTTTGCCAGAAATAACACAAAAAACGTTATTATTGTGCATATCATCAACCCTAAATGTATTTGTGCCTGCTGAACAAAAGCTTTTACCCTCTACTGGGAATATGATGTAATCAGCAAAGTCGCTTGGTGCAAAAACTTCAGCTGGAGTTACAACTCTTTCAACTGCATCACCCACAGGTGTTCCGTCTGTGTTCAAATAGTCTAATACTGCTTTCTTATCGCTATCTGTTGCAGATGGCATGAAGTAAAGCTGTGCATATGTGAGGTAATATTGTTTTTGAATTGATGCTTTTCCTGTGAATTTTTCCTGTAAAACATTAACTCCTGTTGCTTTAGTTATTTCTGTTGCAATAGTGGAAGTATCTACTTTGCCTTCATTAGATGTTGCGTTAGCTAAAGAGTTAACTATAATTGTTGTATTATTTTCAATTCCAGCTATAGTTACCGCAGTTTTAATTCTTCCAATTTGCATGTCTATAAGCTCAAGTGCTGTGATTAATTTAGTGTCTGTAGCACCTCCACCCCAGCCTACCATAGTAATATCATTTGAGTAAATTGACATAAACTGTGGAATATTGCCCGAGTTAAGACTAGCAATGGCGTCATCTGCGACCGTTGTTATTGAGCAAAGGGCATCACCTGATCCATGATCGTTAAAGACATAGTTTGTATTACCTGTTGGGAAACCATTAAGCTGAGACACAGTTTTGCTTCCAACACGCCAGCCTGCTGCCATGACACCATTGATAGCATTATCCGTATAAAGCTTATTAAAAATTGTCTGTGCTTTCATATTGAATTGTGATGTTTTAACAGCCGAACCATCATAATACTCTATAAGGCAATCATTGGTGCCTGCTGACGCTCCTGTCATTCCTGCCGCTGAAGAAGCCGCATATGATGGCACTGTAGTTTCTACATTTCTAAAGCGAGACCCTCCAAGTATAAGCGAATCAAGATTCGGTGTTTTAGCTCCTTTTGCTTTTAATTGATCAAACATTTTGTCAGATAATCCATCTGTTACAATTTGAATTACATAATTCTTATCCTGTGCTGGTGTTTGTGCAGAAACAGTGAAACATACTGTTTGTAATAACAGGCAACATACTGTTATTATTGATAAAACCTTATTTTTCATAATTATGAACATTCCTTTCGTACGGTCTGGGGATTTTGTTTTTTGGAATACAACATCAAATGACGCTTATTTGGGCTTATGCCTAATTATTTTAGTTTGATAATATATTCAAGTTGTTGTAAAGTCAACTAATTTAAGTAAATCAAAAATATATTCTCTGTATATTACACATTACCCTATTTTCACTTATACAAAACAGCAATAAATTTTATATACTTCTTTTGATTAGTAAAATAATTAAAATAAGTAACTGTTACTTATTTTATTTTTTTACCAGCTTGTTATAGGACAAAACAGACACTAATTAAAACAGTGTCTGTTAAAATAATTTTCATTATCATGTGATTTAAATTGTGGTTGTAAAAAGAATATATTATACAATTAAAAGTGATAACATAAATATGTTAATATAATTACATATAATAATAAGATATTTCAATACAATCAAGTTTTATAATAGTATTCTTTAACAGACAGTTGTAATCTAATAACTTCTTTGTTACAATGATGTCATCATAACAAGATTACGCATATATTTAGGAGGTTTAAGATGAAAAAACAAATTAAAAATATTTACGTTGTACACCATTCACATACTGATATTGGATATACTGATTTGCAAGAAAGGGTTATCTATAATCATATTGATTATATTCAATCTGCAATTGATATTGCAAAAAAGGGTTATGAGAATAATACAATTGATAAAGATTTCAAATGGAATTGCGAAACATACTTTTGTGTAGAAAAATATCTTGAACAAGCAACAGATGAACAAAAGAAAGACTTTTTTGACATGGTTAAAAGCGGAAATCTCGGTCTTTCTGCTACTTATCTTAACTTTAATGATTTAGCTGATAAAGACATTTTAAATAAAAGAACTAAAGAGATCGTTCAATTATTTAAAGCACAAGATATACCTGTAAAAGTCGCAATGAATGCCGACGTAAACGGTATATCAATGGGCGCTAGAGATGTATTTATAGACAATGGGATTGAATTTTTATTCACTAACATTCACACACATCATGGTATGTATCCTTTATATCATAATCAAACCCCATATTACTGGGAAAATAAAGATGGTAAAAGGCTTTTAGTGTTCAGTGGTGAACATTATAATCTAGGAAATGCACTGGGCATTATCTACAACAAAAACATCAATTTTATGACTCAAAATTATTTTGGAAAAACTAACAGTTCGGATAATCACATTCAATCATTAAAGCATAATGTAGATAAACTTGTTGACCAATATCTTGATAATAACTATCCATATGAATTTATTGTAGCAAGCGTTTCCGGAGTTATGAGTGATAATGCACCACCTAATACAGATATTATTCGTACACTCCAAAAATTCAATGAAACATTTAATGACGAAATCCACATGGAAATGGTTACGCTTGATGAACTATATCATAAGATTTATGAAGATATTAAAGATGCACCTGTTTATAAAGGTGATTTAAATGACTGGTGGGCAAATGGGTTTGGTAGTACTCCTTATGCTGTAAAGCACTATAAAGAGGCTCAACGCATGTATCATCTATGTCAAAGACTTGACCCTGAAAATAAGTTTGGTGATAATGATTTAATGCGTCAAGCTGAGGATAATTTCTTACTATATGCAGAGCATACTTGGGGACATTCCTCAACAATCACTAATCCATACGATACAATGGTGCAAAACCTTGATATAAGGAATACAAGCTATGCCTCAAAAGCACATGAAGCATCTGCAAAAAATCTGAACCGCATTGCTCACAAGCTTGGTGACAAACTAAGATACTATGATACTTGTGGTAAAATTAAATCAATAAATGCAACTAATCAAGCAGGTAAAAAAGTTGTTGAGTTTTACGTTGAAACAATGCGACTTCCAGCAATTAAGATTACCAATGAAAAAACTGGTGAAATAATAAATGCTCAACTTTCAGGTCATCCAAGAGGAATATTAGTTAGCTTTATAGATGAGTTTAAGCCACTTGAAAGCAAAGTATATATCTATGAAGAACAGCCGGAAATCACTACTACATTTAACACACGTGTGGCTTATGTTGGTGCTGAAAGAATAAGAGATGTTGTAAATGATTTTGATGCAGTAACTTATACTCTCCCTTACGGCATTGAAAATGATTATTTCAAAATTTCATATGAGATTGGAAAAGGCATTACCTCTTTTTACAACAAGGCAGAGCAAAGAGAAATGCTTAAAGATGGCTATTCAAAATTCTTCACACCTGTATATGAAAACACTCAAATAAGAACTGATGTATATGAGGAAAGACGTATTCTTGGTAGAAACATTCGTGGACTTCATGCAAAACAACATCAAGGCGAGCTTATTGAGATTAAGTGTTTAGAAACAGGTTCTGTTTTCATATCAATTGAATTAGTTTATAAACTAGAGGGAACTTATTTTAGTTCTGTTGTAATTAAACTTTATAAAGACTTACCAAAAATTGATTTCAAATATAAAATAGCAAAAACGCTATCAGAAGATATTGAGAGTATTTATTTGCCACTAGCTTTGAATTTCACACATGATACAACTTATATTAATAAAGGTGATACAATAATGCGACCAGGTATCGACCAAATTCCTGGTACTTGTATGGAATACTATACTGTGGATGATGGAATTATATACGAAGGCAAAGAAAGCAGTATTTTAATTCAAACAAAAGATACTCCACTAATCTACATGGGAGAGTTAAAGCATCACCCAATAGTTTTATGTGATAACAAGCAAGGTAACAATGAACGTGATGTATACTCATGGATTATGAATAACACATGGGAAACAAACTTTAAGATGGACTTATCTGGTTTCACAGAATATTGTTACAGCCTTGATTTAATTAAAACTGATAATACTAACACAAGTTTTGAAACACTTAAAGATAATGGATTCGGAGTAGTAACATTTATTACTGAATAATATTTCTTTCCACAAAAAAACAAGTGATTTATAGCAACGCTATATTTCACTTGTTTTTATTTGTTTTATTTTAGTAATGATAAACCTTTTGATGTCAAAGTTGCTACTCCTCGTTTTATAAATGTAGTATCAAATAAAAAGCCTTGTTTTCCTTGACCTTCTGTTACAGTTTTACATAACAGATTATATAAATCGCTCTCATAATAAATATCATAATCAGACTTTGCAGTAACTAAAAGTGAGTAATCCAAGTTTATAAGTTTTAATTCCTTTAGTTTTTGAAAAATTACACTTAATTTTTTAACCTGCTCCATTGAATCATCAATACTTGTAATAAGCACATGATTTAATGCAGTAGAAATAACTGATTTTTCTTTTGAATTTCTGAGTTCAAACCGAACGATTGGAAGGTTTTTATTATCTTTTATCTTTGAAAGTAGTTCTCCTTCTTCATTTGTTAAATCGTCTAAAGTCAAAATATTCCGCCTCCTAAATCTTAATAATATAATTATCCCTTTTTAGTAGGGGTTCTTTTTTTAGCATAAGGTTTTTGGGTTGGATTTTTGCCAGTACTTTTAGTTGAAGGTGACTTAAAACTTGAAAAGCTACTTGGTTTGCCTGTTTTTTTGGGGTCAAACTTATTACCATAGTATTTTTTACCCTCACCGTTTTCATCTGCATTCTTAGACGCAAACTTTTTATCATATGGCTTTTTGTCATCACGTTTATTTGAAAAAGGTTTTTTTGTTTCAAACTTCTTGCCACTAGGTTTTTTATCATCTGCTTTTTTGGCTGATGGTTGCACGTATACACCATTTTTAAATACGATTTTTTCAGTTGAAGCTTTTGCTTTAGGTTTATTTTTATCTTCTTGAGATTTCCCTTTAGAAGCTGTGTTTGAAGTTTTGCGTCTTGGGTCTGACTTATTTCCTTTTGTAGATGCGTTTTGTTTTGATGCACCTTGTCTTGATGTATCTTTTTTTGGTGTAAGTTCAAACTTTTGCATTGGGTATGGATTTTGTCCTGCAACTTGAATATTTTTCTTAATTAACTTTTGTATATCTAATAAAAATTCTTTTTCATCAATGCTACAAAATGATAATGCAGTTCCAGCTAAACCAGCACGACCTGTACGACCAATCCTATGCACATAGGTTTCAGGAATATTAGGTAAATCAAAATTAATTACGTGAGATAACTCGTCAATATCTATCCCTCTTGCTGCAATATCAGATGCAACAAGTACTCTTATTTCACCTGATTTAAAGCGGCTTAGTGCAAGTTGTCTTGCATTTTGTGACTTGTTTCCGTGGATTGCCATTGCACTAATATCATTTTTAACTAATTCTTGTGCAATGTTATTTGCGCCATGTTTTGTTCTACTGAAAACAAGTGCAGAAGTTATAAAATTATCTTGTAGCAAATGAATTAAAAGCTTTTTCTTGTTATCTTTATCAACAAAATACACTAACTGGTTGATTGATTCAACAGTTGATGAAACTGGTGTTACTTTTATATTTGCAGGGTTTTTCAAAAGTGAATTAACTAGATTTGTAATCTCTGTTGGCATAGTAGCCGAGAAAAACAACGTTTGCTTTTGTTGTGGAAGATATGAAATGATTTTTTTCACATCAGTGATAAAGCCCATATCAAGCATACGGTCAGCTTCATCTAGTACAAATATTTCAATATCTTTCAGATTAACAATTCCTCTTTTAAGAAAGTCTTTTAATCTACCAGGAGTAGCAACTAATACATCTACACCTTTTTTAATTTCATCTATTTGTGGGT
>DAMDCT010000058.1:11814-17293 GCA_032091455.1 Oscillospiraceae bacterium
CAAATATCACACATGTTTTTAAATTTAAGTAGTGTCCATATGCTTCAAAACTATCTTTAATTTGTATTGCAAGCTCTCTAGTTGGTGTTAGTATAAGAGAACGAATATTACTTGTGTTTTTTGTGTTGTTACTTAATAGTTGTATAATAGGCGCTGCAAATGCGGCAGTCTTGCCTGTTCCTGTCTGTGCACATGCTAATACATCTCTACCTTCAAGTACAAATGGAATTGCTTGTTCTTGTATTGGTGAGGCTTCTTTATACCCCTCTTTTGCTAATGCTTTTAATATTTCTTCATTTAAGCCGAGATTTTCAAATTTCATATATATGACTATTCCTTCCGAACAAAACTCTTGTTCGAAAAATTTATTTTCAAACTTCTTTCTTATTCATTTATTTTATTATATCTTTTTAATTATAAAGGTATTTTACACATATAGCAAGCTACATATGTAACTTTATGATTTGTATGTTTATTATCATAAAGTTACCTTAAAATATAGCTATATTTTTGTACTATTCCTATTTCTTTATTCTTTCACGAACAAACTTATATGTTTGTATTATCAATGTTGGAATAAATGCTAGTAAATATATTAGTCCCACATTTGAAGCTGATAGTGGTGTTACTGTAAATAGGCTTTGTAAGAACGGAACAAACATAACTGCTGAAAGTAGTGCTACACCACCAACAAATGCAAGTATGCTTGCTTTGTTTGAGAATAATCCAAGCTTCACAATAGAGTTTTTACCACGACAGTTAAAGCCATGGAACAATCTTGCCAATGTTAGTGTGCAAAATGCCATTGTGCTTGCAAGTGCAGGACTTTGTGCTAATCCAAAATGGTATGCAATCATAGTAAACACACCAATCATGCCACCCTCTACACCAATTCGCATTAAAAAGTCCTTTGATAATATGCCTTCTTTTGGATTACGTGGTTTTTGATTTAGTAAATTATCACTTGGAGGTTCAACTCCAATTGCAATTGCTGGTAAGCTGTCTGTTAACAAGTTGATAAACAACAAATGAACCGGAACAAAAGGTACTGGCAACGCAAAGATTGAAGTGTAAAGCACGCTTAAAATTCCTGCCGCATTTCCTGAAAGTAGGAATTTAATTGAGTTTTTAATGTTGGTATAGACATTACGTCCATTTGCAACAGCCTTTACAATAGTTGCAAAATTATCATCTGTTAATATCATTGATGCCGCATCTTTTGAAACCTCTGTACCTGTAATTCCCATTGCAATTCCAATATCAGCTTTTTTAAGTGCAGGTGCATCGTTTACGCCGTCACCAGTCATTGATACAATATGACCTTTTCTCTGCCATGCATCAACTATACGGATTTTATTTTCTGGTGATACTCTTGCATAAACTGCAATGTTTTCAAGGTTTGAATCAAGCTCATCATTTGTAAGCTTATCAAGCTCCATACCAGTCATTGCAACATCATCTTCGTCTAATATGCCAATTTGATTTGCAATTGCTGTTGCTGTGATTTTATGGTCACCAGTAATCATAACCGTCTTAATTCCTGCACGAGTTGCATTTGCAACTGCTAGCTTTGATTCCTCACGAGGCGGGTCAATCATTGAAATTAAGCCGATAAATGTATAATCATTTTCATGCATTATTGTTATTTCTTCATCTTTATCAAGATTTTTATAAGCAAATGCCAATACACGCAATCCATTTTCTGACAAACTTTGATTAGTAGCCAAAATTGCTTTTTTATCCTCATCAGTGATTACACGACTTCCAGTTGAAGTAAGAATATTTGTTGTACGGTTTAGCAATACATCTAATGCGCCCTTAGTAAGCATCATCACTTGACCATCAATTTTATGCACTGTACTCATAAGCTTTCTATCAGAATCAAACGGTATCTCCGACTTTCTAGGAAACTTACTTCTCTCAGTGATTTCATTCACATCAAAATGATGTGCCCATTCTACTAGTGCAAACTCTGTTGGATCACCAATTGGCTTGCCATCAATAACAGTTGAATCGTTTGCTAAAACAGCAGTGTGCATTAAAAGCTCATGTGATTTGTTTTTCATATCTAAGTCAAAATTATTAATAAGCTTTTCGTCAACATATATCTGTTTGACAGTCATTTTGTTTTGTGTTAATGTACCTGTTTTATCAGAACATATTACAGATACACAGCCAAGACTTTCTACTGCTTTTAATTCTTTTATGATTGCATTTTGTTTAACCATTTTTTGCGTACCCATTGCAAGCACAATAGTTACTATTGAACCTAATGCCTCTGGGATTGCCGCAACTGCAAGCGCTACTGCAAACATTAATGAATCAAGTATTGGCATACTTCTAAATATACCTAATCCAAAAACAATCACACAGATAACTATTATTACCATTGCAAGTTTTTTAGAAAAGTTATCAAGACTTATTTGAAGTGGAGTTTGCTTTTGCTCAGTTTGGTTCATCAACGTTGCGATTTTACCGATTTCAGTTTTCATTCCTGTTTCTGTAACTACAACAATTGCACGTCCATAAGTAACTAGAGAACCAGAGAAAACCATGTTAGTTTGGTCGCCAAGTGGAACTTCTTCTTTTTCTATAACATCAACAGTCTTATTGACATTTTCAGATTCACCCGTAAGCATGCTTTCGTTTACTTGCAATGAATAGTTTTCAACCATACGTCCATCGGCAACAACTAAATCACCTGCTTCAAGAAGTAAAATATCCCCAGGAACAACTTCTCTAGATGCAACTTCAATTTTTATCCCATTTCTGATTACCTTTGCACTTGGAGAAGATAGTGCCTTTAAGCTGTCTAAAGATTTTTCGGCTTTTATATGCTGTACTGTTCCTAAAATCGCATTTAAGATAATAACTGCAAAAATAACAATTGTGCTTTCTACATTCTTTGAAAGCATTGAAATAATAGCTGCTGCAATTAAAATTATTACAAGTAAGTCCTTAAACTGTTCGATAAAAACCATCAATGAACTTTTCTTTTTTGTTTCATCTAATACGTTTTCCCCATGCTTTTCCCTACTGTTAAGTACATTTTGGTCAGTTAATCCATCCATTGGAACATTATAAAACTTCAAGACATCATTTGCTTTACGGTTAAAATGGTTGCTCATAAAATTAATTACTCCTTCATCTTCTGCTATGTAAACTGTATTGATATTAAATTCTCTTTAAAATACATTCTTATTTATTTTACCCATACAACTACATATATTTCTTTTTCACAACATTAATTAAAAAATATTTTAGTAACATAAAAAAAGGCTTTTAATGTTATTCGAATTTGAATAACATTAAAAGTCTTGTAACCAAATATATTGGCACACATCACCAGATTACTAATAATCGAGTCTGTTGACGATGTGTTAAAACTACTCCCTTTTAATAACGTGTTTCGTTTAAGTATTTTATCAAAATTAATTCATTTTGTCAACAAAAATAATTATAAATCGCTTAAATCCCTATAGCTTTGCTTTAATTCAGGATATAGTTTTTTATACAACCCATGATATTTTTTATACTGCTCTGAATTATTTTTAACTGTACTCATAACCTTATCTTTTTTTATGATTGCCCTACAAGCCTCTTGTACTGATTTATACTCTTTTGCACCAACTAATGCAAGTATTGCAACACCAAGTGCCGCACCCTCAGTTGACGCTGGAAGAACAACATCTACTCCATATACATCGGCAAGCATTTGACACCATAGTGGACTTTTTGCCCCACCACCGCATATAATCATGTCAGTTACATCAACGCCCATCTCAAGTAGCACATCTTTGCAATCGTTAAGTGAATAAGATACACCCTCAAGCACTGCTCTAATCATATTAGCCTTAGTATGAACAGCTGATAACCCAAAGAACACACCACGTGCATTTGTATCAAGGTGTGGTGTTCTCTCGCCCATTAAATAGGGAAGATAAATCAATTTGCCTGCGCCTATTGGTATTTCTTTAGCCATCTTATCAAGCAAGTAATAACTATCAACACCTTGTTCCTCTGCTAGTTTAATTTCCTCTTGGCAAATTGTATCTCTAATCCATTTCATCGAAAGACCAGCACCCTGAGTAACGCCCATAACATGCCATTCATTTGGAACTGCGCTACAAAAAGTATGAACTCTTCCACCGTTATCAATCTTCATTTTTGAAGTGTGAGCAAATAAAACACCACTTGTTCCAATTGTTGTGAAAGCCTTGTTATCCTCAACAACACCAGTACCAACAGCCGCCGCCGCATTGTCGCCAGCACCACCAACTACAATTGTACCCTCAATCAACCCTGTAATTTTAGCAATGTCCTTTGTAATTGAGCCTGTAACCTCTGGTGATTCATAAACCTTTGCCAACAAGTTAATATCTATATCAAGTTTATCTAATACTTCTTTAGACCAACAACGATTTTTTATATCTAGTAATTGCATACCAGATGCATCAGATACCTCTGTTGCAAATTCGCCAGTGAGCATATATCGAATATAGTCCTTTGGTAAAAGTATCTTCTTACATTTCTCATAATTTTGTGGTTCATTTTTCTTCACCCACATAATTTTCGCCGCTGTAAATCCTGCAATTGCAGGGTTAGCTGTAATTGCAATAAGTTTATCTTTACCAACAAGTCTTGTGATGTCATCACACTCAGCAGAAGCCCTGCCATCACACCATATAATCGATGGTCTTATAACATTACCTATTTCATCAAGCATAACTAATCCATGCATCTGCCCTGATAAGCCTATTCCCTTTATTAACTCTGGTGAAATACCACTTTCCTTTACCACAACAGTAATAGTTTCGATAACTGCATTATACCAGTCGAGTGGATTTTGCTCTGCATACCCATTTTGAGGTTGATAAAGTGGATATTCAACTGTATGACTTTTTATAACATTACCATTTTTGTCTATTAAAATCGTTTTAGTACCAGAAGTACCTATATCAACACCTAAAGTATATATCATTCCTTTTCCTCCAATCAATATTATAAGTTCAGTTTTAAAATAAAGGGCAGGTTATTAACCTGCCCATATTATTATACTTGCACAAATAGAATTACATCTATAAATTAGTTAAACATGATTGAATTTATAATAGCCTCAAGGTATTCTTGTTTGCTACTTTGATTAGTTGTAACATCACCAATATTTAACGCATAAGCTTCAAGCTCTTTTAATGTTGCTTTCCCTGAAACTATATCAGCACCGATTCCACTTTCAAAGCTTTGATAACGTTCTTTTGTAAACTCATCAATTCTTCCGTCTTTAATAATCTTATCTGCGATTTTTAAGCCTAGTGCAAATGAATCCATACCTGCAATATATGCATAAGCAAGATCTTCAAAGCTTGATGATCCACGACGTACTTTTGCATCAAAGTTCAATCCACCGTTTACAAAACCGCCCGCTTTTAACACTTCATACATACACATTGATGCTTCATATACGTTTGTTGGGAATTGG
>DAMDCT010000058.1:17303-17955 GCA_032091455.1 Oscillospiraceae bacterium
AGTATCCCATCCTAATAGCATATCGCCTTGGTTTGCATCGATTGAGCCAAACACATCATTTTCACGCGCTACTCTTAATTCATGTTGGAATGTATGTCCTGCAAGTGTTGCATGGTTTGCCTCTATATTCATTTTAAAATCTTTATCAAGATCATATTTTCTCAAGAAAGCAAGTACTGTTGAAACGTCAAAATCATATTGATGTTTTGTTGGCTCTTTTGGTTTTGGTTCTATATAGAAATCACCCTCAAAACCAATTGAACGTCCGTAAGAAACTGCAAGTTTCATTAATCTTGCCATATTATCAAGCTCAAAGCCCATGTTTGTGTTTAATAGAGTTTCATATCCTTCTCTACCGCCCCAGAAAACATAACCTTTACCGCCAAGTCTTACTGTGATTTCAAGTGCTTTTTTCACTTGTGCTGCTGCGAATGCAAATGCATCAGCATTACATGAAGTTCCTGCGCCATGCATATAACGTTTGTTACTAAAGCAGTTTGCAGTACCCCATAGTAGTTTCTTGTTTTTCTCTTTCATTAATTTTTCAATTAAATCAACAATAACATCAAGATTTTCATTTGATTGTGCAAGAGTTTCACCCTCTGGTGCTATATCACGATCATGGAAACAGAAATAGTCAATAGATAGCTTA
>DAMDCT010000059.1:0-4930 GCA_032091455.1 Oscillospiraceae bacterium
TAGATATAAAATTTGCATATGCTTTTGATGCTTCAATTGCAAGTTTTTCTACTTTATCTTTATCAATTATAGTCGGTTGTGTTGTAATTGTAAACACATTATCTTTCTCAACAATTTTATAGTCCTGTTGCGTTAATCCATCCACAGAAATTATAGGTTTATTTATAAATCCATCAACTTTATATGAAACAACTTGAGGTGATATACTTTGATCGTTTAGCACATTAAAACATTGAACAGATTGATTGTTATCAGTTTTAAATTTATCTGATAACTTAATATCATTTGCCTTAACTACAATATGACTAGGTGCTAATATTGTCATATTAGTCATCGGAATTTTAGATTGTTTTATTGTATATTTTGAAGCACCATGTTTTTTCTTGTCAATCTGCTTAGTAAGTTCTATTGTTATTGACTTTTTCCCGTCACAACTCAATTCGTATATTTTATTTCCATTAATTTCATTGATTTCATAAGTTTTAATTTTCGAAATATCTTCGCCAAGTATTTCTTTCATATAAATCTTGTAATCATCAGCGTTAAAGAAGTCAGTTTGTTTTACTTCAACTTCTTTCATTACATCAGCAATATCACCATTCTTAAGTTTATTAACGAAATTCTCAATATAAAACTGTGGTGTACTGCTTTCATACTTTTCTAAATATGACCATAGGAAAACAAGCAGTGTAGATATTGTCATAAGGCAAACAATTATAACTATAATCACAATATAAAAAAATGGGGTTTTAGTTAGCTTTTTTATGATCATTTCCTCCAAAATATTACTTGCATCTGTAATATACTATATTATTTTACAACAAAACCTGTTGGGATTTTTCTAGGTCCATATAATGATGCACAAGTACTAATTAGTTCGCCGTTATAATAAAGCATTGATGATGAACCACCATCAAGATTACCAGCATTAATTGCTTTATGCTCTACCATTATATCAACCAAATCTTTATACGTAGCACCTAAGCTGTGTGGTTGACGTCCATCAATTACGAGCAACAATACTGAACCATCAGCACGTTGACCTATTGCAGTTCTCGGGTTTAGTCCCCCACTATTTCCTATTGTTTTAACTGGGTTTGAATTAATAATAAGTGCAGGTCCAAAGCTTACTGCATCACGAATTTTTCGTTCCTTTATTTGTGCAGTTGACATCGTTCCAACATGAAGAACATTGTTTTCATCAAATCCAATTACGCTTGTTGCACTACCACCTTCACCAAATAGAAACTGTGAGTTCTTAACAACAACACCTAGTGGCATTCCCCCACTTCCTACTCCATTTTCATCAACAAAACCTCCACCGTTAATTCCAGCGACTGCATCTTCCTTTTTAATCATATCGGCAAGCTTTTCCCCTTCTTCTTCCTTACCGTACTTTTGAGGTGCAGCCACACAAATTCTAGATGGATCTTTAACTATCATTAACTTGCCTTTATATGTGCTTCCGATAATATCTAAAACTTCAATGTCTTTTTGCTCATTTATTTGTGTATCTGGTTTTACAAACTCAGTTGCTGTATTCGTTACCTCATCAGTTAATACTACACTGTTTGTTTTCTTTATTGTTTCAATTGTTTGATTGCTTAGATATAACGGAGGAAATATCTTAGCAAAACTTGTCTCCATACAGGTTGTTACAAATATGTCACGAGCAGTTTTAGATGGTCCATGAAAAATAACACCCATAGCGCTAAAAAACAGTATCACAATTGATATAAGCAAAATAGATATTATAATAGATATTCGTCCAATTAACTTTCCAGTTGTTAATCTGTTTGGTTTCAGATGATATTTCAATCATGCATCTCCTATCTTTTTGAATTTTTATATCGCTGTCTTTTATTTGAAAACCTAAATGTAATTACAACAACGATTATGCCTAACATTATAAACAAAGATGAGCGTCTCTCTCTAACCTGTTCTTTTTTATTTGCTGTTAGAGCCTGTTTAGAATTAGTAGAACTTATTTCTTCCTTGCTACTAACTGATATATTTGAAGATGCTTGAGATAATGCCTGTATTGGTTCATCATATATTATGTTTTCAAAAAAATCCTTGTGGATAACATCCTCCCCAACTGTTGAGCGATATAAACCAAATTTTCGACAATCATACTTTCCCTTTTTCTCAACCGTAAAACTTTTAGTTTGTGATTTATGTTTGGCAAATCCTTCAACTGCCATTTCATATGCAGTTTTATCATCAAAGTGTGAAAGACTGAAGTCAACGTCCATAACAAGTTGGTTTTTATCATATAAATGCAAATAAGTTTTAGGTACGTTAAAAGTTCCATACTCCATTGCCGAATCAGGCATAGCATTTTTGTCATTACATAACTCCAGTGCTTGCTTTAACAAGTTAGTATTGAGCATATGTACACCATGACCATATTCTCCATTAATATCATGTCCTATCACAACTTCAGGTTTAAAACGCCTTAATAGCTTAACTTGATATTCTAACATTGCATTAGTGTCATATAACGTTTTAGCATGTTCAAGACTTTGAGAGTAATAATCATTAAATTTAGGTATAATTGGATATGCTTTTATTCCTACATGCCATAATCCAGCTAATAATTCATGTGGACGGTACCATTCACCGTAATGATTTGTTAAATATGCTACCTGCACTTTTTTATTTAACTGTCCTGCATAATATGGCATTATTCCACCAAAAAAGATATGTTCATCGTCAGCATGTGTTGGTAGTAATAGCATATCTGCATCTTCATAAGGAGGCTCCCACTTCTCAACAAACTTTGGAAGTTCGCCTTTTGAAAACAGATATATATCACATATCTCTGTGTTTTGTTCAAAAGTTAGCTCGAGTGAAGTTTGAGAAGTATCAAACTCAATTAGTTCATGCATAAAACCATATTTACCACATGGACTCTGCTGATTATCGTACATAATTTGCCACATTTGAGGTGGTTTATTAAACATTACATAAATACTTGATACTGGCTCTTTTGATTCGATTTTTACGGTTTGTCTTTTTTTAAACTTATACTGTGTTGATATTATTTCATCGGATAATTGTCTAGTTCCTTCGATTTTACCATCTATAAAAAAATCCGAAGACTTTGTTAATGAGTTTGCGTTATTATTATCATTATTTTCGGCATAAATAGGTTGAACAAATAAAAGTCCCAAGGCAAATGAAACTATAACAAATGTAAGTTTAAAAGTATTCTTGATAATATTCACATATTTCCCCTTTATTGTAATTAAGTTCACTGTGTTTATACTAAGTATATGTCATATATATAATATATTCAAGTTACAAAACGGTTAAGATTTATGTACAAAAGCCTCCACATAAAAGTGGAGGCTTTTAACACACATTTAATTTTTATCAATCATTCTAATTAAAAAATCTTTTTCATTTTCATAAGATTTCTTTAACTTTTCCTTTGACTTTGCTTTTTCATCATACTTATCAAAATCAATTAAACATAAAAACATGTTATCTAAAGTGGAATCAAAACCCAGTTCTTCACTAAGCTTAGAACCTGTTAAATTATATTTGTCACCATTAATCCTGTCACTTGTAACAAGGCTGTTTAAATCTTTAAACTGAACTTCAGATTCTTTAAGCTCATTGTAACATTCTTGGTCAAGTAAGAATAAGAATGTTTCTCCTGCTGAAAGCATACCAAGAATTTTTGTTCTATTCATTTGCATCATCTGTGGAGTCATCTCACTATTTTCTTTAACTGCAAGTTGAATTGTTGTTACATCTACTGCTTTTTTTCCATTGTTATCATAGTCAATGATAATATCATTAAATCCCTTTTTAAATATATCTACTGAGCCTTCAAATGATTTTTCAGATATTACTGTAAATGTAGCATCAAACTTTTCTCTAAATATTATATTCCAAAATGAAACTAACACAATTATAGAAACAAATATTATTGCAATTGTATGGAATTTATAGTGGTACCAGTAATTACTCCATTTTTGTTTGAATGTTTTTGGAACAAGTGATTGACTACTTTCAACAGCTATATCACTTATATTGCCTTGCTTTTCTTTCATAACACGCAAAGCATCGATTTTTGCTTGCTTATCTTTATCATATTGAGAATTACTTGACATTTATTCACTCCCCCACTACTGTATAAACAACAGTTTCTATTTTACATCTGGTTTCATTGTTGGGAAAAGTAATACATCACGAATTGAAACGCTATTTGTTAATAACATTACTAGACGATCTACACCAATGCCTAATCCACCTGTAGGTGGCATACCATATTCTAATGCAGTTAAGAAATCATCATCCATATCAGTTGCTTCATCATCGCCAGCATTTTTAAGTTCTACTTGGTGAACAAATCTTTCACGTTGGTCAATAGGATCATTCAACTCAGAAAATGCGTTCGCATGTTCACGACCAAGAATAAATAACTCAAATCTCTCAGTGAAATCCTTATCAGTTGGTTTTCTCTTTGCTAGAGGCGAAATTTCAACCGGATGTTCTGTTATAAATGTTGGTTGAATTAAATGCTCCTCAACATATTCTTCAAAGAACAAGTTAAGTATATCACCCTTTAGATGACGTTGCTCGAATTGAATATGATGTTCCTTTGCAAGTGTACGAGCATCTTCTAAAGTTTCTATTGTATTAAAGTCTATGTTTGCATATTTCTTAACCGCGTCAGTCATTGTTAATCTTTCGAATGGTTTTTCCAAATCAATTTCATACTCACCATACTGAATAATTTTAGTTCCAATAACTGTTTGTGCTACAGTCTTAATTAAGTTTTCAGTTAAGTTCATCATTCCAATGAAATCTGTATATGCTTGATATAATTCAAGCAAAGTAAATTCTGGGTTATGGCGAACAGACATACCTTCGTTTCTAAAAACTCTACCAATTTCATAAACACGGTCGAAACCAC
>DAMDCT010000059.1:4940-17910 GCA_032091455.1 Oscillospiraceae bacterium
CCACCCACGATTAGACGTTTTAGATATAACTCTAGTGAAATTCTAAGATGCATATCAATATCTAATGAATTGTGATGTGTATTGAACGGTCTAGCAGAAGCACCACCTGCAACAGTTTGCAATACAGGTGTTTCAACCTCCAAGAACCCATCATTATCAAGAAAATTTCTAATTTCCTTGATAATCATACTACGCTTTACAAAAGCATCCTTAACATCAGGGTTTACAATAAGGTCAACATAACGTTGACGATAACGAAGATCTGTATCCTTTAAACCATGAAATTTTTCAGGCAAAGGTAATAGTGATTTTGAAAGAAGCATTACTTCACTTGCTTTAATTGAAATTTGTCCTTTTTGAGTTCTAAATACTTCTCCCTTGATTCCAATGATATCGCCTATGTCAAATTTTTTAAAGCCCTCATAAGAAACATCGCCAACGTGGTCTTTTCTAACATATGACTGTATTCTTCCTGTATTATCTTGAATATCAATAAAACTTGCCTTACCCATATCACGTTTACTCATAATACGACCTGCAAGTGAAACTTCTTTTGCTTCATATTTCTCAAATTCATCGTTAATAGGTTTAGCATATGCTGTTACATTATATACTGTTACCTCATATGGATTTTGTCCTTTGTCACAAAGCTCTTTAAGCTTTTCACGACGAACCTTTAATAGATCACCTAAATCTTCTTGGTTATTGTTTTCAACATTTATGTTGTTGCTCATTTGACACGTCCCCTTACTAAACCATCGTTGCAATACTAATTAAAATCAAAAGCTTTATGTAACTTTTTACAATTAAATATTCCAATCTTTTTAATATATCAATATAACATTATGTTGTATTGACGTTTATTTGCTTATTCCTACTATTTGAAATTGGATGATACCCTTTGGTGCTTCAACATCAACAATGTCATCTACCTTATGCCCTAAAAGTGCACGACCAACAGGTGATTCATCTGATATTCTTTTTTCTGTAGGCGAAGCCTCAGTTGATCCCACTATCCTATAAGTATCAACCTTATCAAATTTTAAATTCTTTACGGTTACTTTTGATCCAACGCCAACAGTATCTGTTGATATTCCTTCTTCATCAAGGATAGTTACATGCTTAAATAATTGCTCAATTTCGCCAATTCTAGACTCAACCATTGCCTGTTCATTTTTAGCTTCATCGTATTCACTATTTTCTGATAGGTCACCAAAAGATAAAGCTATCTTAATTTTTTCGGAAACCTCTTTACGCTTAACAGTTTTAAGTTGTTCAAGCTCGTTTTCTAAATTTGCAAGCCCCTCACTTGTCAAGATGATTGGTTTAACAGCCATTGTTTTTCCTCCTAAAATTTATGTGATTTTGCATTAGTGCCTTATCTTATTATACCAATTCTAATCTGTATCATTATGAAACATTTTAAAATTTATGCAATAATTAATGAGTAATAAAATATAATTCTTATTACTTTCGTGACCTTATTATATTTAAAATAAATATAAATTAACCAACTTATATAGAATTAACACAATTCACATAAAGTGAATTGTGATTAATCAATAATATACAATATTTTATATTATATAGAGGATGCTATTTTATGTCAATAGGGAAAATGTTAATTTTTATATCTTCTAGTTTTATAGTATCTTTATTTAAATATCCGTAAATAGGTATATTTTTCGAAAAACATCGTAATCCACAGTATTCATAGAGTGCTGCCTGATAAATATGCTGCGAAATTCCATTCGTAATATCTATTACATATTCACTAGGTGTATCGGCTCTAAACGAGTGATATATTGGTGCATTAATGTCTACGTCAACGCATTTTGCACTAATAATTGGAATGTTTTGGTTTGCCATACTTGAAAAGATAATACCATCTGGCGAGACAAAAAGGATATTATTACTTCCACTACTGTTGCTAAGCGAGCTTGATAACATTATTGTTGCACCGCACTCATATAACTTTACTGATTTATAGGTTTTATATAAATCTATCTTGTTTGTAATTATTCTTACGCATCCAAAATATTTTACCAAAACATCTGCATAATCTTGATACCTACAAAAAATATCAATTAGCGTTACAGTTTTATTTTTTATTTTAGATTTATTATAATCAAGGATATCATCCAAAGCATTTATAGTCAAAATATGCGAATATGCAGTATAATCAACTTCTTTAACATCAGTACTATGTGGTAAACTAATATTATTTCATTGGCTTAATAATCATTCTTTTATTGCCCTTGCCCTGTGAAGTAATAATCGTAAACATGATACCTACCTACTTCTTTTAACTAAAATAATGTAATTAAAAGCATATATTGAATAAGTAGCACTAAGCTACTTATTCAATATATATGCAGTATGATATCAATTATTATATATAATTTACAATTCATATATGAAACTTAACTAATTTTTTTAGAATTTACAACTTCAATTGCTTTTTGAATTTGAGGATCTTCCGCAAATGTTAAAATATCAAAGTTCTTTTCCTGCTCTGTTGTAAGTTTCACTTCGTAGTCAGGTTTTATTCCAACCCCATCTATTTTGTCACCTGAAGGTGGGTAAAAATGTGCGGTTGTAATATTTATTGCACTACCATCAGTTAATTTAATTAATGTTTGCATAACTCCCTTACCATATGTCTGTGTTCCCACTGAATTTGCCTTATTAAAATCACGAAGTGCTGATACAAAAAGCTCTGATGCACTTGCTGTTTTTCCATTAACTATCGTCGCCATAGGAAGGTTAATTTCATATTTATCAGATTTACCCAAAATTGTTTTCTTACCATTATTATCGATTTTGGTCCCTATATCTCCACTAGGTAAAAGCATATTAAGCATAATTGAAACTGAATTTAAAGTACCGCCACTGTTATTTCTCACATCAAATATTAATCCTGTTGCACCATTTTTTATTGCATTATCGACTGCTTGTTTAAATTGAGAATAAGTTAAATCATTAAATTCTAAGATTTTTATATAAGCATTCTTTTCAATAAGTTCCATTTCAACACAAGGTACTTCTATATCTTTACGAATAATATTATCCAGCAATGTATCTACACCATTTCTGCGATAAATCAATTTCAATTTTGTGCCAACTGTTCCCTTTAATAAACGTTCAGCATTGGTGAAATTTACTGTTTTAAGGTCAGTATCTTCTATTGAGATAATATGATCTCCAACTTGTATTCCCGACTTGTTCGCTGGTGATTCATTGATAACTTTAGTCACCAGTAAGTATCCACTTTCGTCTTTTACAGTTGTTATTCCTATTGAAACTTCCTTACCTGAAAGATCTAATAATCTCTGCTCATATTGATTTTTTGATAGATAAGATGAGTATTTATCTCCAAGACCTTTTATATATCCATTTGAGATTGAATCTAGTAAAGCTTCCTCGTCTATTTTACCATCAAAGTTCTGTCTTGCTTTTCTATCAACATCAGCAAGCTTTTTATACATTTCTTCACGGCTTTTTACGTTTAATACCATTGTATTAAAATGATTAAGTGAAACCATCATAGTGATACAAAAAGTAATTCCTGCAACTACTACCATAAAGGCAATAGCTGCGCCGAGTGATATTTTTTTATTCATACAGTCCTCCATTGGCATATAAACTTACTTGTTCTTCTTTATACTTAATTTAGTATTCCACTACAACGAAATTTAATTAATGATTATTATTTTACTTTCTCACATATCCCATTGGATCTTGCTGAACACCGTTTATTCTAACTTCAAAGTGAAGGTGATTTCCGGTTGAGTTTCCAGTTGTTCCAACACCTGCGATAGTTTGTCCACGTGCGACAATATCGCCTTCTTTAACGTCAATACGGCTTGTGTGTGCATACAGCGTTGCTTGCCCTCCGCCATGATCAACTACAACATACCAACCATAACCATAGCTTTGCTTTTTAACCATGATTACCTTACCAGAGTTTGCCGCTACAATTGATGTTCCTGCAGGAGCTCCAATATCTATACCTTTGTGAAATTCTTTATTTCCAAATAAGTATCTCCAACCAAATGGAGAAGTAATTCTTGAAGATGCAGGCACAGGCCACTTATATTCACCTTCAGGTCCTTGGGAATTGTCCCCTTGTCTTTCAGCTATTATGCGCTTAATTTCTGCCTCATTTGCATCTATTAGCTTTTGATTTTTCTTTTTATCAGCATAATACTTATTAACTACTTTCTCAAGTTCATACTCATTTTGTTCACTCTGTTTTTTAAGCCCATCTAGTTCACTAGACTTATTTGAAAGACTAACTTTTGTTGTATTTAAATCTTTATTCTGCATTTCCATATTTGTCTTTGCAGTATTAAGTTCTTCTTTTTGTTTAGATAATTTATCAATCAAATCTTGGTCGCTTTGGGAAATACGCTTTAGAATTTCTGCTCTAGTTAAAAACTGAGAAAAATTTTGAGCACTCAAAAGAGTTGTTAAAGCAGTTGAAGAACCTGAAACATACATAGCCCTAATGCGTTTTGCAAACAAGTCTTCATTTTTTGCAATTTCAGCCTCTTTATTAGCAATTTCTGATTTTTTAGTTACAATACTAGCTTCCATCTTCTGAATTTTTTGACCATAAAGTGTAATCTGCTGTTGCGTGTTTGATATTCTATTTGTTAACATTTCCTGCTTTTGCTTTTCATTTTTTATTTTATCTTTTGCATTGCTTAGATTTGAATTAATATTTTTGTTTTCATTTTCAAGTTTACTTATTTGATCTTCTAAATCTTTAATTGAGTCTGCATAAACAGTAGAATTATTGCCTACATATGAAAATGTCGCCAGAAATACAAATGTTGCTACTAAAAACATTGAAACTACTTTTAGATTAAATCTGTTTTTTCTAATTTTTGATAACACTGTATGCCTTAACAATATAATCCCCCCTAAACTCTTGCATGATTTCTTATACTTAATCCGCTTCCCATCATTCCTAAAACCGTTCCTGTTAAAATAAAGAATCCAAATAAATTTGGCGCTACGGATTTAAAAGGTAATATGCTCTGAAATGCAGCTTGAATCCACACTGTGCCGCCTGTAATAAATTCTGAAGTCAAATATGTATAACTACCCCATACAATTAAAAATGCCATTAATGCTGAGATAACTCCAAGAAGAAAGCCTTCCACTATAAATGGAATTCGAATAAAGCTATTTGTTGCGCCAACATATTTCATTATATTAATTTCTTTTCTTCTTGTAAAAATTGTTGCTCTAATTGTGTTTGCAATAATAACAAGCGAAATCACTGCTAATGCTAAAATTAATGCTGTTCCAAATGTGTTGATTTTGCTCTGAATAAAAGTAAGTGTATCCGCTACATCATTAGAAGCAAGTACGCTTTCTACCCCGTCTATTTTTTGAATAGCTGTAACTGTTTCACTTGTCTTTGAAAGATCTTTTACCTTTATTGTGTATGAATCTGGCAGTGGATTTCTTCCAGCTAAATCATCTAACAGGTGTGCATCATCGCCAAGCATCTCTTTATTATTAGCTAGTCCTTGTTCTTTAGAAATAAATTTAATTGAACTAATGTTTGGTGTAGCTTTTAAACTGGTTTCAATTTCATCAATTTTATCTTTTTCTACGTTTTTCAAAAACGCAACCATTTCACTTTGATTTTCAACATAGCCTACCATACTATTTACATTTGCAGTAATTAAATATGCAACACCAACTATAATTAAACAAGTTGTCAATACACCAATTGAGGTAAATGACATTACTCTGTTATTCCACAGATTTTTTGAGCCTTCTTTTATAAGGTACTTAAAACTTGAGCCTTTCATGAAAACCTCCCACAGTTCGATGCAATCACATCATCAAATACAATTAATCCATTGTCAATCGTGATTGTTCTGCCACCAAAGTTGCGAACCATATTTTGTTCATGAGTTACCATTAGTACAGTTGTACCACATTGATTTATTCCCTGTAATAGTTCAACTATCTCATAAGAAAGCTCTGGGTCAATATTACCTGTAGGCTCATCAGCAATAATTATAGGTGGATCGTTTACTAATGCGCGCGCTAACGCGACGCGCTGTTGTTCACCACCTGAAATCTCGTGTGGATAGCGCTTAGCTTTGTTTTCTAATCCCATTAAGTTTAAAATATATGGAACCCTATTCCTAATAAATTTGCTTGCTGTATCTGTCACTCGTAGGCTAAATGCTACGTTATCATATACAGTCATACTAGGAATTAATCTAAAATCCTGAAAAACAACTCCAAGTTTTCTTCTGTAATGTGGAATCTGGCGCTGTTTAAGTCTTCCAATATTATCTCCATTTACACTAACTATGCCACTTGTGGCAACTCTTTCTCTAAGTAAAAGTTTGATAATTGAACTTTTACCTGCACCAGATGCACCTACTATAAAAACAAATTCTCCGCTATCAATGTTAAGTGTTATGTCTTTTAGAGCTGTTGTCTTGTTATCATATTTTAACGATACATTACTTAAATTTATCATTTCAACTGCCCCTTACATTTTTCCATCTCTACAACTAGAATTTTATTGGATTTGATGTTAGATATTTTTTAACCATTAAAGCAATTTTAAACACAATTGCATGATCAAACTCTCTTAAATCCAATCCTGTTAACTTCTTGATTTTCTCAAGTCTATATACTAGTGTATTTCTATGAACAAAAAGCTTTCTTGATGTTTCAGACACGTTAAGATTGTTTTCAAAAAATTTATGAATAGTGAATAATGTTTCTTGATCAAGGGATTCAATTGAGCCTTGTTTAAATATTTCACGCAAGAAAGTATCACAAAGTGTAGTTGGAAGTTGGTAAATTAGTCTTGCAATACCAAGATTATCGTAGCAAACAATATTCTCTTCTGTATCAAATACTTTGCCAACCTCAAGTGAAATTTGTGCTTCTTTAAATGAGCGAGCAAGTTCTTTTATACCAACAACAGTGGTGCCAATACCAACAGCCGCCTTTGTATAAAATTCACTACTTAATGTATCAACAATTGAACGAGCAAGTTTTTCTAAATCACGAGCTTCAATTCCTGCTTTAGTTTCCTTTATCAACACAATATCATTTTCATTAATATTGAAAACATAGTCTTTTTGCTTATCTGGAAATAAATTTTGTATTACATCGTAAGCTGATACTTCATTTGTAGAAATAATTCTAATAAGTAGTGCAACACGACTTACATCAGAATTAAAATGAAGTTCACGCGCTTTAATATATATATCTCCTGGCAATATATTGTCTAAAACAATGTTTTTGATAAAATTGTTCTTATCATATTTTTCGTCATAATATTGCTTTATACTTGTAAGTGAAATTGCAATAAGTTGTGCAAATTTAACAGCAGTATCATCAATGCCTTCAACGAAAACAGCATACTCTGGCTTAGCATTTGAACCGAATGGCTTATAACTATATCCATCTCGTACAAATATTTCGTGTGAATCTGACATATCAAAGGCAATGAACTCATTTGTTGTACCTATCTTTGATAGTTCACTACAAGCAACAATTGTAGCTGTTTCGTCAATTACACCGATAACTCGATTTACTGTATCTCGCATTTGATGAACTACGCCTTGAAATAGTCTGTTTGACATAATGAAAACCCCTCTTTATTATAATTAATTTGTTAATTAGCCTTTAAAATCATATAAGTTTATTTTACAGAATTTTTCGTAATATTGCAAGGTTAAACAACAAAATAATTATACGAATTTTAGTTATTATGCATAATTTGGACTTGTTAGCTACAACTTGTAATCAATTGTAACACATTTGTAACTATATGGTGTGAACAAAACGTTAAAAATATAATTGGGTTTAATTACTTATTTATTTTTAACGATTTACTATGGTATAATATTATAAAATATTTACTATATCATAGAAGTTATATTATAATATTAAGTTTGTGTATTTCAAATAAGAAACACCAAATTCAAGATAGCTTTTCAGAGCATTTTCATAAAAAATAAGATATAGTTGTTCAAGAAGGAGATGGATTAAAAATATTATAGAGATGAGGGGAACAAATTATTATGAGAAAGATAACTTCAAAAATTACATTAGTAAAATCTTCAATAGTTGGCATATTAGTAACCTTAGTTGTTCTTGGAGGATGCCTAATACCAAGTGAAGTATATCAGCAAATTTCTGATATGACTAATAGTATTAGCAGTAAGTTTTTCAACGCACAAAGTGAAACTAAAAACACAACAAGTTCACAGCAATCTAACGATATTTCATTAGAAAATAACGTTTCCAGCAAAGAAACAGAAGTTAAATCAAATAAAGTAATTGAACAGCCTAAACCAGATACCCCCATTGAACAGCCCAAGAAAAAATCACCAGTTGAGCAGCCTAAAGAAAAATCACCAGTTGAACAACCTAAAAAAATCACAAAGCCAAAATCGACAAAACCAAATATAGTAGCTGTTGAGCCACCCAAAATCAATATTCCTATAGTTGAGCCTCCAAAGCAAGATACAGTAGAAACTCCACCTAAAACATACAAACCTGCAACACCTTCTATCACTGAAAATATAGTAAAACCTAATTTAGAATTTATAGTATCCAATAGTATTGAAGAAGCGCAACAGTTTGCTGTTAACCAATTAAACATCTACAATGCAGATTACACAGGTTTTGATTTACAAATGGCTAATGCTTTTAATAATAGATTAGTATATGCGTATAATTTATTGCCTAAACTAACAGGTATAATAAAATTCGTAGGCACAGATGAAACCAGAGAAAACAAAACAGTAGAGGTGCTTACTCCTTATTTTGCTCCTGAGGTAATAGAAGATATAATTGTAAAATCAGGTCTTAGAACACAAGCGGCAGCGTCTTTCTGGTATCCATCTATTGGTAATAGTTACCTTGCAGGATTAGACGGTATAGCTATTCACAAAATTCTCAGTGCAGATTACGATTTCAGTAATGAGATTAGTAAATTAACATATGATTCTGCTCCATCACCCAAAGATTGTTTTACTATCGAATCTGTTATTGACCATGAGATAGGACATGCAATTGATAGATTTTATAGTTTAGCAGAAAATCAAGAGATTATTGATTACCATTCCAGCCTAACAGTCGATGATATTACATATGGTTTATCTGATTATGCAACAACTTCTATACGAGAATTTATTGCCGAAAGCTGGTCTGAATATATGAACGCTGCGGAGCCTAGACCTATTGCTAAGAAAATAGGTGACTTTATAATGGCATTAAATGTATAAATTGAATTTAAGGAGAAATTACAGTGAAATTAATTTCATGGAATGTCAATGGGCTCAGAGCTTGTTTGACCAAAGGTTTTTACGATTTCTTTAATGAAATAAACGCGGATGTTTTTTGCGTGCAAGAAACTAAAATGCAAGAAGGACAAGCAGAAATTAATCTTAAAGGATATTTTCAGTATTGGAACAGTGCAATGAAGAAAGGTTATTCTGGAACTGCCATATTTACTAAGATAGAACCAACATCAGTAACTTACGACATAGGAATTGATGAACACAGTGGCGAAGGACGTGTTATTACAATCGAATTTGAAACATTCTTTCTTGTAAATGTATATACACCAAACGCACAACGTGAGCTTGCACGTATTGAATATCGAATGAGTTGGGAAGATGCCTTTAGAGAATATCTTTTACAACTAAACACCTTAAAACCTGTTATTGTGTGTGGTGATATGAACGTTGCACATAAAGAAATTGATTTAAAAAACCCCAATAGCAATCATCAAAATGCAGGATTTTCAGATGAAGAACGCAACAAAATGGATGAACTTCTTAATAATGGATTTGTGGATAGTTTTCGTTATCTTTATCCAGACGTAACTGGTGCATATTCATGGTGGTCTTATATGTTTAACGCAAGAACTAACAATGCTGGCTGGCGTATAGACTATTTCTTAGTTAGTGAGAGGCTAAAACTGAACATAAAAGATGCTACTATTCATGGTGATATTATGGGAAGTGATCACTGCCCTGTTGGGTTAGAAATTGAGATTTAAACAAACTATAGGTATCCACATTAGATAAAAAGGAGTGGGAAAATGAAAAAAGGCATTAAAATATTATGGCTTATTATCATTTTAGTTTTATGTGCGATAATTGTTTTTCTTCTCCAAGAGAATATGTATAACAAAAAAGAGCAATCCAGCTCATCAATTCAACAATCATCAAATGAAAGACAGTCAAATAATTATTTCATGGGAAATAAATCCAAACTCATTTATGCAGAAGGTAAAACCTTAATTGAGCGCATTAAAACTCCTGAGAAATACGAACGTATTGCAGTTAAAGACGAGAGTTTTGCCAGCTTTCTAAGATCTTTTCCACTAAACCCACATAACTCAAATGTTTTACTTTATGATGGAACTGAAAAAGGTAACCAAGATGTGCATGTTGCTATATTTGATTTGAAGTTAAACGATAAAAACTTGCAGCAATGTGCAGACTCTATTATTCGTTTATACGCTGAATATTATTGGGATAAAGGTGAATTCGATAAAATTAATTTTCACTTAACCAGTGGATTTTTAATGGAATATGTTAAATGGCGAGATGGGTATCGAATTGAGGTAGCAGGAAATAATGTAAAATGGGTAAAAACTAAAGAATATGACGATTCATATAAGTCATTTGAAAGCTATCTTGATAATGTCTTTAATTATGCTGGCACACTATCCGTTTCAAAAGAATCTACACAAATTGATGATAAAGATATTGAAATAGGTGATATTTTTATTCATGGTGGAAGTCCTGGTCATGTTGTTTTAGTTGTAGATATGGCAATAAACGAAAATGGCGAAAAAGCATTCTTACTTGCACAAGGATTTATGCCCGCACAACAGTTTCACATTTTAAAGAATCCTTTGCATGAAGGAGATCCGTGGTATTATCAATCAGAACTAACTTACCCATTAGACACACCACAATATTCATTTGAAAAAGGTTCGTTAAAGAGATTAAAATACAACAAATGAACCTATAAAAATCATTTTGTAAAATAAGACAAGAAGCAGTTCGTTACGAACTGCTTCTTGTCTTATATAAATATAAATTATTTCTTTTTACTTCCTGATTTTGCACGAAGATTGTTATCTAGAATTTGTTTTCTAATTCTAATATTTTGTGGTGTAACTTCTAGAATTTCATCTTCTGCCATGAATTCTAGAGATTCTTCTAGGCTTAATCTTCTAGGAGTTACTAGACGAAGTGCATCATCACTACCAGAAGCACGAGTATTAGTAAGCTGTTTCTTCTTGCATACATTTACTACTAAATCCTCAGCCTTTGGTGACATACCAACAACCATGCCCTCATATACAGCTGTTTGTGCCGGTATAAACAATATGCCACGCTCTTGTGCATTAAATAGACCATATGCAATTGCAGTTCCTGTTTCATAAGAAATAAGAGAACCGTTTGAACGACGTGGAATATCGCCTTTATATGGTTGATAACTATCAAATACAGAGTTAAGAATACCCTCACCCTTTGTATCAGTTAGGAATTCACTTCTATATCCAAATAATCCTCTTGAGGGAATTAAGAATTCAATTTTCATGCGGCTTCCTTGAGGATTCATATGAATAAGTTCGCCTTTTCTACTTCCCATTTTCTCCATAACAGAACCCATGAATTCCTCTGGAACGTCAATTATTAAACGCTCAATTGGTTCATGTCTTTTGCCATCAATTTCTTTCATCAAAACTCTTGGTGGGTTAACACAGAACTCATAACCCTCACGGCGCATGTTTTCAATTAATATTGAAAGATGCATTTCGCCACGTCCAGCAACAACTAAGCTATCCGCATTTTCATTTTGAGTTACTCTTAATGAAACATCTTTTAAAAGTTCTTTGAAAAGTCTATCGTGAATTTGTCTTGAAGTTACAAATTTACCCTCACGACCTGCGAACGGGCTGTCATTTACTGCAAATGTCATCTCAACAGTTGGTTCAGAAATCTTTACAAAAGGTAGTGGCTCAACATTTGATGAAGCACAAAGTGTATCACCAATTGTTATTTTTTCTATACCAGAGAATATAATAATATCGCCAACTTTTGCTGATTCTGTTGGAACACGTTTTAGTCCCTCAATTTGATTTAAACTTACGATTTTGCCTTTGTATGGTGCCTTTAAATTATGGAAATCCGCAACCGTTACTTCTTGGTTTACTTTGATTTGCCCACGTTCAACTCTACCAATACCTATACGACCAACATATTCATTATAGTCGATTGAAGAAACAAGAACTTGTAAATCTCCATCTTCATCGCCAACAGGTGCTTCAATATGGCTTAAAATTGTATCAAACATTGGTATTAAATCAACACCTGCTGTATCAGGAGAAAGTGAAGCTGTACCATCTCTACCAGAGCAGAAAAGTACTGGACTATCGAGTTGTTCCTCTGTTGCATCTAATTCTAATAATAACTCTAATACTTCGTCTACTACCTCAAGACAACGAGCATCGGGTCTATCGATTTTATTAACTACTACAAATATTTTATGTCCTAATTCTAGTGATTTTTGAAGCACAAAACGAGTTTGTGGCATTGGTCCCTCTGCAGCATCAACTAGCAAAAGTACACCATTAACCATTTTCAATATACGTTCAACCTCGCCTGAAAAGTCGGCATGTCCAGGTGTGTCGATTATGTTTATTTTAACGCCATTATAGTTTGCAGCAGTGTTTTTAGCAAGTATTGTAATACCTCTTTCACGCTCTATATCATTGCTATCCATAACTCTTTCTGCAACCACTTGGTTTTCACGGAAAGCTCCGCCTTGTTTTAGCATTTCATCAACTAGCGTTGTCTTACCATGGTCAACGTGGGCAATTATTGCTACATTTCTTAAATCTTCTCTTATCATTCTCTAAAAGCTCCATTTCTTGAGCGACAAA
>DAMDCT010000060.1:0-4231 GCA_032091455.1 Oscillospiraceae bacterium
AGCATCTGCCTTACAAGCAGAGGGTCACAGGTTCGAGCCCTGTTGTTCCCACCACATTGGCCCGTTAGCTCAGTTGGTTAGAGCGCTAGCCTGTCACGCTAGAGGTCGTCGGTTCGAGCCCGATACGGGTCGCCAAATACAAAAAGTATCGCTTTGGCGGTACTTTTGTTATATGTATGCTGCTATGGCTCAGGTGGCAGAGCACGTCCTTGGTAAGGACGAGGTCACCAGTTCGAATCTGGTTAGTAGCTCCACCAGCCTAACGCTGGGCGAAAATGTACTCATAGTTTTTTGCTATGAGTACATTTTTATGTATAAACAAATATATTCAATTTTATCATACCCAAAGGCATGATACTGTCATTCATCATCACAAAATATTACTCGATGGTCAGTTTCTAATATAATTAGATGTGAAATAGTTATTTTTGATCCGTATTGATTTATCTTGGAATTATGAATATAATAGTATAAACCATTATGAAATTTTTAGGAGATTAGTAAATATGAAGAATAAATTATATAACAAAATAACTTGCAAAATATCTTTGATAGGCATTTTGATTTCATTAGTTAGTTTCAGCTTTGTTGGTTGCAATAAAGATTTAGAAAAAAATAATTCAATTACCAGCAACGTTATTAGCAAAACACAAGAAAAACAAGAAGTGTCAAAAACCATAGAAATAAACACTGTTGAAGATTTAATTAAAATGTCTAATGACATTAATGAGAATGGTGCAATGCGTATAGATTATGTCTATAAGCTTAATTCTGATTTAGATTTTAAGGATATTATTTTTCCACCTATAGGACAAAATAAGGAGGTAGGAAATGAAGGCAATATTGATGATTCTAACGCGGGTTTTATGTCAACATTTGATGGACAGGGGCATACTATTACAAATTTAAATTTATATACAAATAAACCTCTTGAACCAGGTCTAGTTGCAGGGTTAGGGTTGTTTTATAGAATAGGTAAAGATGGAATAGTAAAAAACTTAAATATAAAAAATTGTAGTGTTATAGTTGAAGGTTCTGATACTGCTGTGGGTATTGTGGCTGGAAGATGTGCTGGCAAGATAATTAACTGTCATGTACAAGGAAAGGTTACAGGAATGTTTAGTGTTGGTGGTATTGTCGGAATGGTTTCAGGTGGAATAGCTGATGATAATTCTCTTAAACAAGAAAATTATGCACAAGTGGTAGATTGCACTGCGAATATTGATGTTGTAGGAACTGGTTCTTTGGGTGGGTTAGTTGGCTCTGTTGGATTTGTAAAAATATTAAATTGCAAGGCTAGTGGTACAGTGACAGCGCATAAAACAAATTTGTTTGATATAGACTTCTTACCATCAAAAGTAGGTGGCTTTGCAGGTGAAGCATACAATGCTATTTTTACTAATTGCGACAGTAGTGTTAGCGTAAAAATTAATAATATAGGGGATTCAATTGGAGAATTTATTGGGTCTGTATTTAATTTTCAAACTGAAAAGTGTACTTATGATGTTAAAAAAATAGCAAAATGGGATATTATCGATGTGGATGACTATAAAAATATAACTGATTATTCGGGTTATGATGTAAAGCCTAGATAATATTTATGCGAATGTTGGGATACACCTGTGGTTATACTAAATTAGTACAGAAATAATTAGTCATATAAGGTCTGTAGTTTAGTGTAAATGCAAGTTCAAATAACGGGTAACTGAATAAAGTATATTTATAACTTGCGATTGGAGTATATATATGATAAACATTAGAAAAGCGAAATTTGGAAGAAGATTTAAGCTAAAAGATGTTTATTTTTAAACTGATTTTTTTGAAAAGATTATAAGTATATTTACAAATGTAACAACTTTGTTTTTTTATCCCAGTTGCACATTTGAGTGAAACTATTTTCATGTCGCTTATAAGATGAAAAATAGTATTGACATTTAGGCTATATTCTGATATAATAAATAAGTCAGATGCGGACGTGGCGGAATTGGCAGACGCGCTAGATTTAGGCTCTAGTATTGAGAGATGTGAGTGTTCAAGTCACTTCGTCCGCACCAAAATAAAACAACACCCTTTATGGGTGTTGTTTTATTTTATTGTAGTACAAAACCTCCGGCTATGCCGTTGGTTCAGAAAAAGCTTTAGCTAAGTATTAAGAAAACCAATGTCATTTTTAGAATTGAATATGAAATAACACCCATGACTAGTTATACTATTTAAGTATTATATATATTATTTGTACAGAGTTTTAATTAGGTAGTAATATAAAATTATCCAACTTGGTACCCTGAAAAATTTGTGTAAATAGAAACTAAATTTAAACAGAAAAACAGTTATTAAAATGAATATGTTTCAATTGCCTATTATTATTCTTATTACAAACTAATGTATGTGTGTGTTACATTATTGCTTTAACGCGAAATTTATTAAACATAATGGGAATTATAATTTACTATAGATTATGTTTATGATACGCTTTTAGAACAAAATTTACATTTCTTATAATTCTGCACTAAACATATAAGCAGTGCTATATTTATCGCAACCATTGAGAAACACTTCCGCAGTCCAATATTTATCTGGGTAGGGAATTGGTACGCCTTGTCCAAGCATAATATTCCTGGTGACATCATACATGGCGTCACTATCAAAGCCCTCGCATTTGTGCATAGCATCTATATCACCAGAAAATGTGGCATAAGCAAACTGAGCAATGTAAGGTGGACCCGCCTTGCCCTCGTTTTGCGGCAAGAAGTCAATATATATAAACCCTTCCGGCACTGGTGTGTCTGCTAACATAAACCGCCCCCAAACACCATGCCAAGGGCCAACATCTACACCTAACCCATAATGATGCATAAATAAAACATCATATTTAAGGTCAGATTTATATTCTGTAAGTGAATCAATCACTCTCATTTTTTTCATTCGTTTTTCTATGTCAACATATTCTTCACCCTCAAAGCCGATAAACCGCATAGCGGTCATTTTTTTGTATTCAAAGACTTCCACCTTGAAATCCTGTTGCTGTCTTCCAACCACATCTGGCATAAATAGTGCCCATTGTACACCAGCGTCGCAGTCTTTTAAATAATTTATATATCCAAATAAATCTGTACTTTCCGTACCTGTAGGGCCTGTTTTATTTCCTGCAATTTGCTGTCGTATGTCACGGTCTTGCATGACAGAAAAGTCGGTAAACACTCGTGATACTACCTCTTGTAAACGTTCATCATGAGGAAATCCCGATAATTCATCATCAAATCTATCTAATGCTTTGAACACAGCATCGTTTACCACACCAGATGACTTGAGCTCTTTTAAATATACCCTAAGATGTTCATTCTGCTTTTTGAAACGAGCCAATACACCTTGCATCAAAATTTGCTCGTTTTCATCAAGTTTTTCGTCACTCCACTCAGAATCGTCCAATATCCATTCAGTCAATGCATCAAAAACGTTTGGGTTTTGCCCCCTTGCTTTACCCGCCCAGTTTACAATCATTTGATACTTTTGGGCATTTGTCAGGTCTTTGCTATTTTGTCCTTTGCTATCGTTCCAATAAAACTCGCCAATTAGCTTATGTGTCATATCGAATCCTCCTTGAATTGAAATATTAATAGTAAGAGGGTTGTAAAATTTGGGCATATTCATATGGGTCTTAACCTCAGATGGAGGAGTTCCATGAAATCGAGAAAATGCTTTTGAAAAACTCTCAGGTGTATCATATTGATATTTCATTGCTATATCAATAACCTTACTGCTTGTATCAAGTAAATCACGTGCAGCTAAACTCAATCTTCTGTTGCGTATATACTCACCAATTGTTATACCAGTTACTAAATTGAAAATACGTTGAAAATGAGCGTTTGACACAAACACTTGTTTTGAAACATCATCAACGCTTATATCATTTATTAAATTATCTTCTATATAGCGTATTGCTTTTTTTATATTCTGTAACCATTCCATTTTATCACTACCCTTTTGCTTAGTATATAATTTCAAAACGGATTTGTCGTGTCAAATAATGTTTTTGCTTGTCCGCTTATATAAATAATATTTAGTAATTCGTTTTACATCATCAAAGTAACTGGCTGTACATCTTAAACATAATGTGAAACTCGTAGTTCTAAGGGCTACATTCATTTGGCGAAGTGCGACACAATCGTATTCGAAAGCATCTCTTCATTTTTCTCAAACCACCGCATAAGTTTTGTAGAAAAAACAGCTT
>DAMDCT010000060.1:4241-10025 GCA_032091455.1 Oscillospiraceae bacterium
ATAATACTGATTATAATAATCACAAACTGCGATTTGATAATAAAATAATTTTGCCATCATTAAGAAATCGTTGTTGTTTAATTTAGCATAATTAAGATATTCTGCGACATAATCGATAAATTCCGTAATGTCAATTTCACCATTTATACACTTTGGAGAAGCATAAACATATGAGCGGGTAATCTCCCAAACAACAGGATGAACACAAGCAGTTGTCCAATCGATTACAGCATTGATTTTATTTTCACCACAAATAAGTTGACTGACAAAATAATCACCATGTGTACTTCGGCAAGTCAGCTTGTCAATATCAATGCAAAAATCAGGAAACTTTTCCATTAAACCTATTCTGTATTCAAGGTCGATTTCAATTGATGCATCTGCACTTTGTTTTGCAATAGTACGTGTGTTTATATAAGATTGCATGGCTCTTTTTGGAGTCATAAAAAAGAAGAAACTATTACCAATACCTTCAGGCAAGGTATTATAATCTATTAAAGCAGTATGAATCTGTCCTAAATATTTTGCAGATTCTTTCAACAACCATTTTGGAGCAGTATTTAATTCATACATTTTTCCATCTACAAATTTTTGAATATGAAATTTTCGTCCATTCTCATCGGTTGAAATATACTTACCATTAACATTTCTAATAAATTCACAAACACTTATACCTTTAGAGAGCAAATATTCACATAAAACGGGTTCGTTATCCGGATTATTCATATCGCTCTCACACGGGAACTTAACAACATATTTACCATCTTCACAAGTGGCAAAATAAGTGTCAGAACCAGCTCCAGCAACGGATTTTTCAATACTTGTAACTGTCAATCCGTACATATTATTTACTAAATTCTCAATCATATTTTCTCTCCAATTCTTCAATCGTTGGTTGTACTTCTTCTAACCAATATGACCTACCAGATGGATCTCTTCCAATAAACATAAGGTTGTACAACTCTCTACGAAGAGTAGCAGGGTCACCAAATGTATGCCATTCATTAAGTATATTGTTAAATTCTCTTTCGGTATATTTTTTATTCTTTTCAAATTTAGTAGAAAGATATAGTAAGGCATATAATTTCATTTTTCGTTTTGCTGGAAAAGCTATTAATTTATTTTCAATATCAAGAAAATTCTTTATTTTATCAGTCATCATTATACCTCACCAAATATATAGTCTTTAGTAATGCATTTCTTATTATCCTATGTTTTCAGCCATCCACTTTAAGCATAATTGGCAACTCAATTATAGGTGTTGTATACAGCAATTCACGATAATCCTTCAGCTCGTCGTTGAGCCAAGGAGCACTCATGTCGAACCCTTCAAGTAACTGTTAATCATTTCCGTTTCTCCAGGTATCTGCTGCTTTCTTACAGAGAAAAGCTATTATAGGCAAGTACAACCAATATTCAAGTATCTTTGCCGTTTTATCTTCCCAAAAGCTCAGTAATGATTGCTTTAATTTCCTTGTGGTTATAACCTGCATATCGAATCACAATAACATAATAGCCAAACTGTGTATTCAACCATTCATAACTATACCACAAGGTATAAACATCTATCCATAATTATACTTCCAATCAACCCATATATCAACAAAAATATACTATATAGCTTATTTTATTTAAATTTTCCTCTGCATCTCCTTCATCAACTTTTCTAACGTTAGTCTTGATACATCTAGCTCTTATGCTTACTGAGTATTATGTTGAATATCTAAATAATTCATAGTTTGTTTGATTTAGTTAGATTGATGTGGTAAAATATTCTTGAAGTTGATACGTGCAAAATATTTTGTGAAATGGTAGTAAGGAAAAATAAGGCTTGGGGAGCGAATTTATATAATAGACAGGTGGATAACATGAATATTGAAATTAAAAAACTATCTCCAGAACTTGTAGATGATTATTTGCATTTTTTTGATGTTACACCGCATGATGACAATATAGAAGAACATAAATGTTATTGCGTTTGTTGGTGCAGTGCAGACCACCGTATTGAAACCGATTTTTCTTCTGCCCAAAAAAGACGAGAACTTGCAAAACAATATGTTAATAGTGGAATAATACAAGGATATTTAGCTTATCAAGGTGGACGGGTTATAGGTTGGTGCAACGCAAATACAAAATCAGAATGTCAAAACTGCAGTAGCTGGTTACGCTTTATGCAATCATTTAATAATAGCGAACCTTCATTAAAAATCAAATCAGTTTTTTGCTTTGTGATTTCACCAGAAATGCAAAGAAAAGGTATTGCAACTAAACTATTAGAGCGGGTTTGTGAAGATGCAAAAATTGATGGCTTTGACGCCGTGGAGAGCTATCCCAAAAAAGACTTCGTAAATGTAGCTCGTGACTTTATGGGTCCATCAGCAATGTATAAAAAATTAGAATTTATCGTTTGCAAAGAAATAAATGATGATATCATTATGAGAAAAAGATTAAAGTAACACAACATTTGAGCATTCGCTTGATATGACGCATTATGCCCTGATAAAGCAAATATAAATTATTACGAAATTGAGCCACTACACTTTACCGTGCAGTGGCTCTTGGTTTACCTAAATTTCAGGAATAGTATAGATAAGGATGGTAATTGTATTTTGTTTTCATTTAATTTATTCCTTTCAGTAAAATTAATATTTAGATTTTTCAAGAAGGAGTTTTTCTTTGGTAAAATTATTTTGTTAGCATAAAAAAATAAAATATTTTTAAAAATACAGTTAAATTTGAATTGACTTTATGGTAAATTTGAGGTATTATAACTGTATAAATAAGAAAGGTTAAGGTTGAAAATTAAATATGTTAATTCACCTACTTTTTAACAACAATAGAATTCGCTAAATAGTTGCATTTATTTGCAGTCTATAACTCCGTTTAATTCGGGGTTTATTTAGTGTATGCTTATTGTTTGTTACTGTGCTAGATATGGTATAGCTATATCTGTATGTAACTTTTGTTAGAAAGGTAGGCTATTTTTATGCCCAAAAATAAATTATCACGATATATAACTGCCATAAGCTTCTTATGGCAAACGATAAAACCTCATAAAGTGCTATATTTTACGGCTTCCATAATTTCACTTTTCTTGGTTGTAACCGGACTTCTTCAAGCAAGAGTAACCCAGTTACTGATTGATAACGCAAAAGTCGGAAATCTTCAAATTATAATTATTTCGATTTCACTGTTCGTAGTACTTATTTGCTTCAATGTAACACTTTCATATTTTAGCGAAATATGTGTTTCTCATCTTTCAGCAAAATCGGGATTAGATATGAAATGTAAAATATCTTACATACTTCTGCATGCAAAGTATGGAGAGATTATCAAACTTGAGGCGGGAGATACGCTACAAACGGTAAATTCTGATACATCTACTGTATGCGAATTTATTGGTGGAGATTTAGTGGGATTGTTTTCACAGTTCACTATGGCACTTGGTGCACTTATTTACGTTATTTGTGTAAATCCGATTCTTGCAATTATTACATTTGCCTATACCCCTATTGGTATGTTTTTCACACTTACTCTCAATAAAAAGATGAATGCGATCTACCCTGTTCGTGCAGACAACGAAGGACTTGCATTATCTGTTGCAGAGCAAGTTATCTCTCAAATTCCTATAATAAAATCCTTTATGGCTGAAAAGCAGATAAGAGAAAAGGTTTTAAGCAAATATGAAGCAGTTTATCAAACTGATATTAAAATCTCTAAATGGAATGCCCTAATGCAAACTGCGTGTTCCTCCACATCTATGATTCCACGTATGATGTATCTTGTATTTGCAGGATTTATGGTTGCAAATGGGAATTTATCTTTGGGTATATTGCTTTCTGTGTTTGATTTATTAAGTTACGTAATTGGACCGACAGTTTATATGCCGTTTTTACTTAATGGTTTAAATCGCAGTATTGCATCAATGAACCGCATATCAAAGTTATCGCAACTGCCTCAGAAAAATAAAATCATACAAAAAGAAAACAGCCGTATTGCAAGTATAAAACTGCAAAATATTTGTTTTTCATACAATGAAGGTTCACCGATAATAAAAAACTTGTCATTTCAGCACACAGGCAAAGGAATAATTGCTCTTTGTGGTAAATCCGGTAGCGGTAAAACTACGCTTCTTGATTTAATTGCAGGACTTTATGAACCTGACAGTGGCACCATTGAAACAAATGGCATTGTTTCAGTGGTTTCACAGACTACATATCTTTTCGGTGAAAGTATTATCGAAAATGTACGTATTGTAAAGCCTAGTGCAACAGATGATGAAGTCAATCTTGCTTTGTCGCTTGCTGGTGCAAGCAATTTTGCAAATGCAAATAACGATTTCACTCAACTATCGGGAGGGCAAAAACAACGTATATCTCTTGCAAGAACTATACTCACAGATGCTGACATTTGGCTTCTTGATGAGCCCACAAGTTCACTTGACTATGAAACAGAAGAGATTATCCTTAACACGATTAAATCTTATTCGGATAAAAAGTTAATACTCATTTCGGCTCACAGGCAGTCATTAATTGATATTGCCGAAAGGAGAATTGACATATGAAAAAATTATTTAAGAATTTCAATATATCAACAATAAAAAGAGCAATAGCGCTTATGAAAAGTAGAAAGCGTACATTTGTCACTTTTATTGTTGGATTTTGTGGAATTGAATTATTCTGTACGGTTCTTTATACTTTCGGATTAAAAGGAGTTATCAATTCCATAACGCAGATGAATTTATCAAAGTTTTGGTTACCAATGAGTTTTATAGCAGCCAATCATCTGCTTTGGTGGACATATGCACCAATTTCAACATATATTACGGAGAAAATCTCCAAAGGAACAATCCGTGATATAAAAAGCAATTTATGTGAACATATTGTTCGACTTCCTATGTACTATCATGACAGCAAACCAACGGGGGAACTGCTGTCGGGTCTTTCAAACGATACTGCTTGCCTTACAGGAATATATGATTGGAGTTTTTTTCAGGTGCTTAGAAGTGCCATAGGTGGATTTGGCGGAGTTGTTTTAATGGCAGTGATTGACTGGCGGTTTGCCATTGTTGTATTCTCGCTTGGGACAATCTCTATATTGATTTCCTCGTACTTTTCCAAAAAGCTCGAGCAAATTGGTAAAGAACAACAAAAACAACTTGCAAAAACGAGCATTGACGCATATGAATTAGTGCGTGCGGCAAAAACCATTCGTCTATTTCATCTTGAAACCGAAAGGCAAACAAAATTCTCTAATATTGCTCGTAATGAAGCTGAAATAAAGATTAAAAGTGGTAAAATTAGTGCTAAAATGAATTCGGCGATATCTCTTATTAACACGCTTTCTTATGTTGCAGTATTATTTGTTGGAGTAATTTTTGTACATTATGGACTTTCTGACTGGGGAACAGTTATTGCCCTTCTGGGTCTTAAAGGTACTGCTGATATGTTGTTTGTGGAGTTCGGACAACTTATGGCAGGTATGCAGAAAAATGTTGCAGGCATTAAGCGTATCTTTGAAATAACCGGTATTGCTAAAGAAAGTGAGATATATTCAAATAATTGTGAAGATGCTATTCTTAAAATGAGCAACGTTAATTTCGCTTATGACCAAGGAAAGACTATTTTAAATAATTTTAACCTTACTCTCAAACAAAATACATTTACCGTACTCACAGGTGAATCGGGTTCAGGCAAAAGCACGGTTATGAAGCTATTACTTGGTCTTTATGCTCCCAGTAGTGGAACAATATCCACTCAAAATGCACAAAACTTACGTAGCTTG
>DAMDCT010000060.1:10035-17886 GCA_032091455.1 Oscillospiraceae bacterium
GTTCCCCAAGAGCCCACTCTGTTTCATGGCACAGTTTACGAAAATATTGCATTTGGCAATCCTAATGCAAATGAAGATAAAATTATTTCTGCGGCAAAAATGGCAGGTGCCGATGAGTTTATACGAAAACTTGAAAATGCATATCAAACTATTTTGCTTGACAACGGTTCAAGTTTATCAGGTGGTCAAAGACAGCGAATTGCTATTGCTCGTGCGCTTGTGAAAGATGCTCCGGTATTGCTACTTGATGAAATAACCTCCGCACTTGATAAAGATACGGAAACAGTTGTTATTAACACCATTAAGAATATAAGTGGGCACAAAACAGTTTTATTTATTACCCACAATATTAACATCGCAAAAGATTCTACACATATTATTACAATGACAAAATACTAGTAATTAAGTCCTTACTGTTATTAGTGCACCAAAGTATTTTTAAAACCATTATTTTATATTTTATTAAAATTGCATGACCTACCCATAGTGTTAGCAAAACAGGAACAGCTAACAATACAAATAGTTGTTATAATATTGTTACCGTACGGAAGAAAGGCAAGGTGATAAATTGAATTATTGTGGGGCAATAGAACAAAGCGTTCACTTTATTGAAGCAAATATAAGATATGATTTGACAGCAGAACAAATAGCAGATCATGTGGGTTATTCTGTTTATCATTTCTGTAGAATATTTGCTATCAATAAAGGTGTTCCGCTTATGGAGTTTGTTCGTAAAAAAAGATTATTACTTTCTCGTGGAGATCTACTTGAAAATCATAGAATTATTGAAGTTGCACTTGATTATGGATTTCAAACAGCAAGTGGATTTTCCAAAGCGTTTCGTAAAGAATTTGGTTACAGCCCAACCACTTATATATCACGAATGAGTGGCTATGGTATCAAAGAAATTATAACAAATATAGGAGGGGTTATTATGAATCCTGTTATTACAAAAAAAGAAGCTTTTAAAGTAGCCGGGTATGGCATTTATACAAATATTGCAGAAAGTTTTACAAAGGATATTGCTGCTTACTGGGATACCTATAATGGTGAAAATCTTGAATTCAAAATGTATAAACAATTAAATCCACCAAAGCATGGTGAAGTAGGTATTTGCGTTGAGTGTTCAGATAATGGCAACGCTATCTATCTATTGGGTGTTATCGTTGACAACTTTGAAAAGGCTACTCCAGATATGATGACAATTATCGTACCAGAGGCAGAATACGCTGTTTTTACAACTCCACCAGTTAACAATACCAGTTCAACTCAAACATATGATGATCCGCTTTCAATAGCTGTGAAAGAAACATGGAGATATATTTTTAATGAATGGTTTCCAAACAGTATTTATGAATTTGACGAAACTAAGATGGATTTTGAGTTTTATGATGAGCGTTGTCATGGCTCTGAAAATTTAGTGATGGAGATTTATGTTCCTATCACTCGCAAATCAGACTAGCAAAAACGAGGGCAACCTTAAAGATGTTTAGGATTATACTAAAATTAATCTTGATTACAACGAAATTATGTGCAACTTCGATATGAAGTTGCACATTTTCTGTTTCACTGTTATAATCCAAGTATCGTCCATAGTATCCTTGCAAAAGGATGTGAACGGATTTCGGCTATATTTCACAATTTATTAACTATTGCCAATGGGTGTTTAAAGCGATTTGTCGAATTACAAGCAAAACATAAAATTAATTGAAAATCATATTGACATAATAATAAAAAAGGCGTATTATAAATTAGGTTAGCAAAGGCTAACCTAATTTTAGACTTATGTGTTAGCAGTTGCTAACCTAATTTGAAAGGTGGAAAAATTAATTATGATGCCTTTAACATTTGCTAGAGCAGGAGAGCAAAACCTTATAAAAAAAATAGGTGGTAATAATGAAACAAGACGTCATTTGAACAATCTTGGTTTTGTGGATGGTGGAACTGTCGAGATTATTTCCGATACAGGTGGAAATTTGATTGTTAACGTTAAAGAATCTCGAATAGCAATAAGCAAAGAGATGGCAAATCGGATTGTTGTAAAAAATATTTGCTATCGTAATCACTGCTGTCAAGAACATAAAATTAATGCTCAACATCGCAACTGTAAACGTAGGAAGTGCAAGAAAGCAGTTGGTGATAATACAATCATTTAATACTTATTTTATTTTAAATGTCATTAGTATAATATATAATTGAGAGGAGAAGGACAATGAACACACTTAGCGAAGTAAAAACAGGGCAGACAGTAAAGGTTGCCAAACTCAATGGTGATGGTGCAGTTAAACGAAGAATTATGGATATGGGCATTACAAAAGGCGTAGAAGTCAATATACGTAAAGTTGCACCGTTTGGTGATCCAATTCAAGTTACAGTAAGAGGTTATGAACTATCTATTCGTAAAGCTGATGCCAAAATGATTGAAGTGGAATAAATTATTTTTTAGGGTGATAACCCTATTTTTTAAACCAACATGGTTAGCATATGCTTACTCTATATTACAATTAGGAGGAATTTATAATGTCTATTAAAATTGCACTTGCTGGAAACCCCAATTGTGGCAAGACTACACTATTTAATGCACTAACAGGTTCTAACCAGTTTGTAGGAAACTGGCCTGGAGTTACTGTTGAGAAAAGAGAGGGTAAATATAAAGGTGATAAAGATGTTATCATCACCGACCTTCCAGGTATTTATTCACTCTCACCATACACATTAGAAGAGGTTGTTGCTAGAAATTATCTAATTGCTGAACGTCCAGATGTTATTCTCAATATAATTGATGGCACAAATCTTGAAAGAAATCTTTATTTAACAACACAGCTTGTAGAGATTGGTATTCCTGTTGTATTGGCAGTCAATATGATAGATGTCGTTGAAAAAAGTGGCGACAAAATCAACATAAAAGAGCTTACTAAAGAGATTGGCTGTGAGGTTGTTGAAGTATCAGCATTAAAAGGAATCGGAATAACCCAGGCTACCGAAACTGCAATTAGAATTGCAAACAATAAAGAGATTTTTGCTTCTCAACACAGCTTTAATGGTAGCGTGGAACATGCTATTGCTCATATTGAAGAAGCCGTTGTCCATGATATGCCTGAAGAACAACAACGTTGGTTTGCAATTAAGTTATTTGAGCGTGATGATAAAGTACAAAAGCAATTGAATCTTGATGAAATAACACTAGCTCACATTGAAAGTGATATTAAAACGTGTGAGGAAGAGCTTGATGATGATGCTGAAAGTATAATTACAAGCGAAAGATATACATATATTGCTTCTATAATTGGTGGCTGTTATAAAAAGAAAAGTAAAGGTAAGTTAACCACTACTGATAAAATTGATCGTATTGTCACAAATCGTTTTCTTGCACTACCTATCTTTGCGATTGTAATGTTTATCGTATATTTTGTATCCGTAACAACAGTTGGTACAATGGCAACGGATTGGGCAAATGATGGTGTTTTCGGTGATGGATGGCATTTATTCGGTATTGGCTCAACTGCATACTCTGAGGCTGTTGATGAATATGCAGAGCCTGCTATAATCATTAAAGCTTTTGAAGTTGCAGCCGAAGAAAAAGGTATTGAACCTGATAAAGCAACAGATTTAACTTCAACCGCTTATGTGTATGATGATGACGGGAATGTCGAAAAGGAAATTCCTGTTACTTATGCATCATATACACAAGCTGCTGAATTAGAAGAACCACACCCTGCAAACTATGGTGTGTGGATTACTGGTGTTCCAGTACTTATTTCAAACGGGTTAGAAGCTGTTAACTGTGCCGATTGGTTGCAGGGTTTAATTCTTGATGGTATTGTTGCAGGTGTTGGTGCAGTTCTTGGTTTTGTTCCACAGATGCTTGTGCTATTCTTATTCCTTGCATTCCTTGAATCTTGTGGATATATGGCTCGGATAGCTTTCATTATGGATAGAATTTTCCGCAAGTTCGGTCTTTCAGGTAAATCCTTTATTCCAATGCTAATTGGTACAGGTTGCGGTGTTCCTGGAATTATGGCTTCACGTACAATAGAAAACGACCGTGATCGCAAAATGACAATTATTACTACCACATTTATACCTTGTGGTGCAAAGTTACCTATTATTGCACTTATTGCAGGCGCAATGTTTAATGGAGCATGGTGGGTAGCACCAAGTGCTTATTTTATCGGAATTGCAGCTATTGTTATGTCTGGCATTATGTTAAAAAAGACGAAGCTATTTGCTGGAGATCCTGCCCCTTTCGTTATGGAACTACCTGCATATCATATGCCAACTGTGTCTAATGTTCTCCGCTCTATGTGGGAACGTGGCTGGTCATTCATTAAAAAGGCTGGCACAATAATTCTACTCGCAACAATCTTTGTTTGGTTTACTTCCAACTTTGGCTGGGAAAATGGTTCGTTTGGAATGGTAGCAATGAATAGCAGTATTTTGGCGGCTATAGGTAACTTTATTGCTCCTATTTTTGCACCGATCGGCTGGGGTAATTGGCAAGGTGCTGTTGCGGCAATAACAGGACTTATTGCTAAAGAAAATGTAGTTGGAACATTTGGTGTTTTATTTGGTGGCTTTGATGAGGTTGCTGAAAATGGTTGGCAGATTTGGGCTAGTATGCAGGCTGTATTTACACCTCTTGCCGCATTCTCATTCCTTGTGTTTAATCTACTATGTGCACCATGCTTTGCTGCAATGGGTGCAATTAAACGTGAAATGAATAACAGTAAATGGACAGCTTTTGCAATAAGTTATCAGTGTATATTTGCATATGCTATTTCGCTTGTTATCTATCAACTTGGTATGTTATTCACAACTGGTACTTTTAGTATTGGAGCAATGCTTGCAGTTCTTATTGTAGTGTTGTTAGCGTTTATGCTGTTTCGCCCATACAAAGAAAATAACACACTTAAAATAAAAGCCACAGCATAAATAGGTATCGTACTTATTATTAGATTGGAGGAACGGTAATGCTTACATTTCTAGCAGAAAATTTAGCAACAATTATTATATCCGTAGTTATTTTGGCGGTGATTATTTTGATAGTCATTAAAATGAAAAAAGACAAGAAAGCAGGGAAGTCTTGCAGTGGTTGTGGAAGTGGATGTTTAGGCTGTCCGCATTCCTCCGCTTGCCACAAATAGTCCAATATAGGATGCGGATATAAACTGACCGCATCCCATGACGGCGTCACAACGGAAATATTTATTAACGTTAAATGAGATATACAACACTAAGGGTGAAAACATTAGCTATAAAACTATAAGGAGAAGACAAGGTGACAATGTGCGAAAATATTAATGTGAAACCCAATTCTCTGCTTCTTTTTCATGATATTATAGCAGGAATTGTAACTGCTATGGAGGCAAGAGATACTTACACTGCCAGTCATTCAATGCGTGTCAGTGATATGGCTGAGCAAATATGTTATTTGCTTAATTTGGATTCGAAGGAAATTGAGATAATACATATTGCAGCTCATGTTCACGACATTGGTAAAATTGGTATTAGTGATTCGATTCTACTTAAAACAGGTCCTCTTAATGAAGATGAATGGAACTTCATGAAGCAACATCCAGTTATAGGCTACTCAATTTTAAATAAAGTTGAAAGCTTTGAGGAAATTGCAAAAATTATAAGACACCATCATGAGCGATACGACGGAAAAGGTTATCCAGACGGTTTAGCAGAAAAAAGCATTCCTCTTGGATCAAGAATTATTGCTATTGCAGATTCTATTGATGCAATGATGAGTAACCGTAGCTATCGAATTGGAATGACATCGTACAAATGCAAGGAAGAGATTAGAAGGAATATAAACTACATGTATGATGAGGAATTAGCAAAGGTGGTTTTGGATAATTGGAATGAAATTGTAGAAAAAACATATGAATAATTATAATTAAATTTAACCACAAGAGCCACTGCACAAAGGTAATGTGTAGTGGCTCAAATTCTAGATTAATCATATTTTTGGTGGTTATCAATATTATACTTAATTTTCTACAAACTTATAAATACATTTTCACCGTCAGCTGAGATTATGTTTACAACTTCCCAACGCTTATGTTTACGTTTGTATTTTTTTATTGAATCAATAAGTTCCATAATATCTTTAGCACTTATATCAATAGATGGTTGTTTACTTTTAATAATTTTGGTAGCGATGGTAGCGGTTAATGGGTTTAGAAATAGTGCTGTCGGTAAAAGAATAAATATTTTTGTTTTTTCTGATTTAATAACTACTTTCATTTTTATTCTACCACGACAATAACGGTTTCGCCATCTGCACTTTCAATTTCAACCAATTTTCCTATTGCACCATTTTCTACCATTGAAATTATTTGCTCAAAATCAAGGCTTTTAAGCTGAAGATGATTTGATATTTGAGGAATTTTCAATCCAATTTCCAAAGCAACCTTAACTAATTCCATAGGAAGATTAATACGAACCCTATCGCCATCTTTAGAATCAACAATAATTTTTAATGTTAATTCCTTTATGTCGCGTCTTTCATTTTCAGGTAATAGCTGCACACTTTTTACAGGATCAGTAGACAACAATTCGTCTGTTGTTGTACTAAAAATTTTTGATAGTGGAGCTAATAATTGTATATCAGGACATGCAATATCATTTTCCCACTTAGATACAGCTTGTGCTGAAACACCTAATTTTTCCGCTAATTCTTCTTGCGTCATACCTTTTGCTTTTCTATAGAAAGCAATTTTTGTTCCAATACTACTCATTATATTTCCTCCTAATATTTTATGCTTTCATTATATTACAAAAAATCACTTCATTGAAGATATTATCAGTTGTTTTTACTCAACCATAGGTTTATTTAGTTGTAAACCTATGGTTGAGTATGACTTTTTCTATGAAAATATGTTTTTATTTAGTGTATATATCTTTATAATTGAAATATAAATTCATTAATTGAGCGTTGTGTTCATCAACTACCGCTTCATAAAATTTTGCGAGGTAGCACTTTAAGAATATTTTACTACATCAATTAAACTAAATCAATTAAGCAAGGAGAATTTTATAAATGTTTAGCAAGGTAGTAATATGCTGATTAATTAATACCACATGGATAGTATCCGTACCGAGAAAAATTATAACGGTACCATAACTTCCTATACATTAGATGGCGATAAAATTGTACATTCAATAAAAAACGGTAATGTTTACACCACTAACTTAAATGAAAAGCTATTACTCAATGATTATACCCATACGCTAAAGATTGATGATAACTTCATGGGATATGACAAAGACAAAGTTTTGTTTAGTATTAGCAATATAAAGACATCGTTTGTCATTGATGAGGTCTTGAAGACACAACTATCATACACCCTACACGTACCATTCTACTTTGTAGGAATACCGATTTTTACAAGAAATATTCTAATTAAATTGTAAAGTAGATACAACCTAAAATAAAGGAGAAATAATTATGACTACAAAATTACCTAGAACAAGAGAGAACTATCCAAACCAAAGATTATGTATTACAGGAAAAGTAATGCCCCAAATTCACGATTGGGCAGAAGAGATAAAATGTAAACTTCACAAGCAACTTTCAGGCTTAGTAGAGATGACAATTTAATTTGCAAAAGTAAATGAACTACAGTTTAGAAAGTTCTGCTTGGAAAACAAGGATAAGTACTAATACATAATTTAATTATGTTTGATATATTTATTTTATAGGTGTATAATCAAATTAAAATAAGTTATAAATTATCATTGAGTGAGGTGTATGACTAAATGGAGAAAAGTATTACAATAACGAATAGGCAACAACTCTGTGCAAATCACAAAGCAGAACACGAACCCTATGAATATGATAAA
>DAMDCT010000061.1:0-17442 GCA_032091455.1 Oscillospiraceae bacterium
ATTAAAATTTCCCCTTGAGTTACATCAAAGAAACGAGGGATTAAGTTTATTAATGTGGATTTACCACTGCCAGTACTTCCAATAATTGCGGTAGTTTGACCTGGATTTGCAGTAAATGAGATATTACTTAAAACATCTTTTTGGGCATTTGGATAGCGGAAACAAACATCTTTAAACTCAACTAAACCTTTTTTTGTATTATCAAATGATTTTAGTGTTTTGGCATCATTTATTGTATTTTTAGTTTCAAGAATTTCATCAATACGAACAGCAGAGACTGAGGCACGTGGTATCATAATAGACAACATGCTAATCATTAAGAAAGCCATAATAATTTGCATAGTGTATTGTATAAATGCCATTAAGTCACCGACTTGCATTGAACCAGAATCAATCCCATATGCGCCTACCCAAACGATGAGAATGGCAATTGCATTCATAATAAACATCATTGAGGGCATCATAAATGCCATAACACGGTTTACAAAAAGGTTTGTTTTTTGTAAATCAATATTAGCTTTATCAAAACGTTTTTCCTCATGCTTTTGTGTGCTGAATGCTCTGATTACTGGAATACCAGTTAGGATTTCTCGAGTTACAAGGTTTAACTTATCAATAAGTTTTTGTATCATTTTAAATCTTGGCATTGCAACAGCAAACAAAACAAGAACAAGAGATAAAATTGTCATAACTGCAACTGCAATTATCCACGCCATAGAAGTGTTGGTGTTTAAAACTTTTATAACGCCACCTACACCTAATATTGGTGCATAGAAAACAATTCTTAAAAGCATAACCATAAGCATTTGTATTTGTTGAATATCATTTGTACTTCTTGTAATTAAAGAAGCTGTTGAGAACTTATCAAGTTCAGCATTTGAAAAAGATACCACTTTTTTAAATACTCTGCTTCTCAACGTCATACCCATTCTAGCGGCAACTCTTGCAGCTAGATATCCAACAAGAATAGAAGCAACCATACTTAGCAATGCAATTGCAAGCATCTTTGCGCCAGATGAAAAAATAAATTTAGATTGAGTTTTTTCTACATCTAATCCAATCGCTTTATATTCCATCTTAACATATGCAACTGCACTTTGTTTAATAATTGAATCAGGCATATCTTTTATTTTTGCATTAATTTCACTTAAAATTGTGGTTAGCTGATTTGCTGGCATCATTGCTAATACTTGATATATATTTGGATTTTTTTGAGTGATTTGCGGTGGGAGTTTAGACATTATTTGTTTTTCGATTATTTTTGCTTGGTCACTTCCACTTTCGAGTCCAGAAACAAATAACATAGGACTTTTGAATATCAAATTAAGCTCTGATAATTTATCTTTATCAATCTTTTTAAGTTCATATAATGTTTCTTCTTTAAGAAGTGGATATTTAGCATTACTGGACTCGCTTTTTTCAAGTAAAGTATAGCTATTAATGACCTTTTCTTTGTTCTCTGGTGACATAAATAAAGTGAGTTTCTCTAGTTCACTTTTCCTAATTACATCTGGAGTAGGATCTACAATACCACCCTGTTGTATGCCGACATTTACTATTTTAGAAGTAAATTCAGGTAAGGACAGATCACAAACAGCCTGCACAACTAATAGTGCAACAATTGCAATTATTGGTATAATTGATTGCTTAAGATATTTTGCTAGTTTAAACATATGTTGTATCCTTTCAATGGAGATTTTATTAGATTAGTCTATTGCTTATTGGAACATGAATTTTCTTGTTCTGTTTTATTAAACCCATCTACTTTTTTTGTAAATGCAATAAACGAATCAATTGCATCATTACCTACACTTTCGACCATTCTATTATAATAGTCCATCATGTGTTTGTGTATAGCTTCAAACTCAAGATTTCCTTCATCGGTTAACTGTATGAATACTTGTCGGCGATCTTCTTTTGAATACTCTCTTTTAATTAAACCTAAATTTTCCAGTTTGTTCAATACTGGCGTAATTGTAGCAGGAGAAACGCAAAACTCCTCACTTAGTTGTGATGGCTGTGGAGCTTTTCCACTAATACATTCTATTTGTTTAATTGCCATTATTGCTGAAACTTGCGAATGGGTGAGTTTGCTATGCTTAACGCTTTCTAGGTGAAGAGTGCGAATGGCTTTCATTGCATTGTGTAACGATTTTATTTTATCCAATTAGTTCCCTCCTTCTTTATTAGTTTGAGTATAATATAATTTGATTGGCTAATTATATTATATTCAAACTAATATGTCAAGCGATATTGTATGAACAAATTGTATTAATTAAAATTATAAATAATATAGAAGCATCTGGCCTGCTTGCAAAAACCTCGTTTAAGTAGTATAATAATTTTAATTGAAAATAAAAGGATGGGGATTAAATGGCAGGTCAAAAGAAAATGGTAGAAGATATTACTGCAATGGATGTTGATTTTGCAAAGTGGTATACTGATGTTATTAAAAAATCAGAATTAGTTGACTATTCAAGTGTAAAGGGTTGTATGGTAATACGTCCATATGGCTATGCAATATGGGAAAATATACAGCACGATTTAGATACACGATTTAAGAGATTAGGTCATGAAAACGTATATATGCCAATGTTTATCCCAGAAAGCTTACTTCAAAGAGAAAAAGACCACGTTGAGGGATTTGCTCCAGAAGTTGCATGGGTTACTCACGGCGGTAATGAAAAATTACAAGAGCGCCTTTGCGTTCGCCCAACTTCAGAAGTGCTTTTTTGCGAACACTATAAGAATATAATTCATTCATATAGAGATTTACCAAAACTATATAATCAATGGTGTAATGTTGTGCGTTGGGAAAAAACAACTCGCCCATTCCTAAGAACATCAGAGTTCTTATGGCAAGAGGGACATACAATGCATGAAACTGAAGAAGAGGCAAGAAAAGAAACTCTTCAAATGCTAAAGGTTTATGAGGACTTTTATCGTGAAACACTTGCAATCCCTGCAGTAACTGGACAAAAAACCGAAAAGGAAAAGTTTGCAGGAGCAGTTGAAACTTATACTATCGAGCCAATGATGCATAACGGTGTTGCACTTCAAGGCGGTACATCTCACTATTTTGGCGATGGATTTGCTAAGGCTTTTGAGATTACATTTACAGATAGAAACAACAAACCTCAATTCCCACATCAAACTTCATGGGGAGTATCTACCCGCATGATTGGTGCAATCATCATGACACATGGTGATGATAATGGACTTGTATTACCTCCAAAAATCGCACCAATTCAGGTTGCTATTCTTCCTATTGCAATGCACAAAGAGGGCGTACTTGAAAAAGCAACTGAACTAAGAGATAGATTAAGAATAAAATATAGAGTGAAACTTGATGATTCTGATAACTCTCCTGGATGGAAATTCAGTGAATATGAGATGAAGGGTGTTCCGCTTCGTTTAGAAATTGGACCTAAGGATATTGAAAACAATCAATGTGTATTAGTTCGCAGAGATAACCGTGAGAAGATATTTGTAAGTCTTGATAATTTAGAACAAGAAATTGATAAAGCGTTACAGGGCGTGCATGACGGCTTATATGAGCGCGCATTGGAAAACTTGAAACAAAAGACACACACAGCAAGTAATTATGATGAGTTTATTGATACGGCTAAAAATAAACCTGGATTTATTAAGGCTATGTGGTGTGGTGATGTTGAATGTGAAGAAAAGTTAAAAGATGTTACAGGTGGTGTTAAATCACGTTGTATTCCATTTGATGAGTCACCAATTGGCGATACATGTGTTTGTTGTGGAAAGCCAGCTAAGCATCTTGTTGTTTGGGGAAAACAGTACTAAAATAATAAAGGGCAGATTTATCTGCCCTTTACTTCTATCTTATTACAACAAAAAAGGGAACACAAAGGTTAAATCTTTGTGTCCCCTAAAAATAAAGCCATATGTATTTATAGTTTCATAATTTCGCCATAAACTTCGCCTGCACAATGTGCAGCATTAGCTTCATCAGTATCAAGATGCATTGCAGTGGCAAATTTATCGGATACTCTTACAACAACATCGCCAAGAACAATTTTTCTATCAGCAGTGTCGATTTTTACCCAAACAATTTCTTTATCAACTATGCCTAAAGATTTTGCATCCTCAGGAGTTGTATGTATATGTCTTTTAGCAACGATAACGCCTTGTAAAAGTTCAACTTCACCACAAGGGCCAACGAGTTTACATGGTGCACTTCCATCTATGTCGCCAGATTCTCTAACAGGAGCAGCGACGCCAAGAGTTCTTGCGTCAGTTAGTGATATTTCAATTTGAGTTTGTGGACGCTCAGGGCCTAAAATTGTAACGCCTTTTAGTTCTCCACGACTACCTACAACAGTAACTTTTTCATTTGTAGCAAATTGACCTGGTTGTGATAAATCTTTTTTGTTTGATAGTGTGGCACCTTTGCCAAACAATGTTTCTAAATCCTCTTTTGTTACGTGTAAGTGACGTGCAGAGGTTTCAATAATAATTTTGTTTCCCATACTTTTCTCCATTTCATTAATACTAATTGTAACTAATACAAATTAGTATTTATCTTTTTTACTATAATTATTATAATACAAAAAGACATGCTTTTCAACATAATTTGAAAGGTTATAGCAATGGCATTAAAAATGTCTTTATTAGACAAGGAGTAAACTTCTTATTCTATTGAATATTTTCTTATGTAGTAGTTTTTACATCCTTTGATTTAAGCCGAAGCTAACAGTAAGGGCAGTATCAATCATATTCATGGAATTGTCATCGAGCATACCCATTTTTTCTTTTAATCTTTTTTTATCAATTGTTCTTATTTGTTCTAGTAAAACAATTGAATTTTTTTGAAGACCACAATTATCTGCTGAAAGTTCAATGTGTGTTGGAAGCTTTGATTTTTCACGTTGACTTGTAATTGCCGCGGCAATCACAGTTGGACTATATTTATTTCCAATATCGTTTTGCACAATCAAAACAGGGCGCATTCCCCCTTGTTCAGAGCCAACAACAGGGCTTAGGTCGGCATAGTATATCTCACCTCGTTTGATAGACACAATATTCACACTCCTAGTTTATTTGATTTCATCTATATTGTTGTATGATTTTAAATGTTTTATACAGAATAATGAAATATTTAACTTTATTATATTAATTTGAGATTATAATTATAAAACAACTATTTTTATTTCCTCTCAGTACTATAATATTAACTAGACAAGTGTTTTGACATTAATATAAATATAATGAAAATTACAGGAGGCTACTCATAACATGAATGGAATTATGGTAAAAATGATATACAGGATTGTTTTTTTGTTAGAAAAAAAGTTTTTGTTTTAGAACAAGGATTTGACGAATCGCTAGAATTTGACTATATTGATGATATAGCACATCACTTATGCATATATGATGATAATACGTTACCAATTGCAACAGCACGTCTCTATCAACAAAATGGTGTGTATCATTGCGGAAGGATATGCATTGTAAAGGATTATCGTGGCAAGGGAATGGGCAAAGTTATTATGGATGAAATCGAGATAAAGGCACGTGAACTAAATGCCAAAAGTTTAGAGCTTAGTGCTCAAGTGAGGGCAGTTAAGTTTTATGAGAAGTCAGGGTATATTTCTGAGGGTGAGGAGTACATGGATGAATTTTGCCCCCATATAAAGTGTGTAAAAGAACTTTAGTGGAAATAAAATAAAATATATTTTGTAAATTTTTTCCGTATAAGTTTACACACTGTATAAAATATGTTATTATATATATAATACGATATAAAACACGTGGCAAATTGCTTTTAACTAAGATTTGTTTCGACAATAATAAGAGGAGGATGTAAAAGTGCCAAATTTAAATGATAAGTTTTTTTGCTATAAAGGTAAGCCGTTAGTTAAAAACGGAAACACGATTTATTACGGTAGTATGATGGATGATTTTGTTGTCATGTTGCAAGTTCTGGACACTAAAAAGGTTGGAGATATGACATTGTCCAATAACATATTAGTACAGCTGATGAGGACAGGAAAAGATGTTAAACCACAGGATATGGTGGTCAAGAAGAGTGAAAAATCAGGATTATATAGTGCGTTAGAAATTGCCGATATATGGCTAACCCGTGCTTTGACTGAATAAAAAGAAAGCACCGTTTGGTCAATTCCAAACGGTGCTTACTTTTTTATTTGAATATTTATTATGATTTTTTTGCAACAGTAGCATATGCCTCGTCATCAACAATTATAGTTACATCTGGGTGGAGTTGAAGAGCAGATGCCGGAACTGCTGGAGTAATAGGGCCAAAGCAAGTTTCATAGATAATATCAGCTTTTGCTTGTCCATTTGCAATTAACACGATTTTTTTAGCTTTCATAATAGTTTGAACGCCCATAGAAATCGCAGTCTTTGGAACATCTTCTTTACGCTCAAAAAATCTTGTGTTTGCAGCTATTGTAGATTCGGTAAGATTAACTTCATGAGTTAGTTTGTCAAAATACTCATTTGGCTCATTAAATCCAATATGTCCATTGTTTCCAATGCCAAGAAGCTGTATGTCAATTCCACCAAGTGACTTGATTAACTCTTCATATCTTTCACACTCAGCATTTTTATCAATTGCTTTACCGTTAGGTACGTTGGTGTTAGCCTTGTTAATATTAATATGGTTAAATAGTTTGTCATTCATGAAATAACGATAGCTTTGGTCATTATCTCCATCAAGTCCAACATACTCATCAAGATTTACTGTTTTAACTAATGAAAAGTCAATGTCGCCCTCGTTATACCAGTTAATAAGTTGCGAATATACGCCTAGTGGAGTTGAACCTGTAGCAAGACCTAATACGCTGTCTGGCTTAAGTGTTATTTGTGCTAAAAAAATACTTGCTGCTTTTTTGCACATGTCTTTGTAATCAGTTGCTTTGATAATTTTCACTTTGAACGCTCCTTCTAGCGGGTGCCTTTGCATGGCAATTCCTCCACCAGAAAAAAGCAATAGTAGATACTACACTTTGGCGGAGGAAAGTTTAGTCCCGTTTAAATTAATATTTAATATATTTATATAATATCACGTTTAATCTAAAAGGTACAGACCATATTTGATAATTTGTAATGTTTTTTTACAATATCTAATTTTAATCTAATTTTTTTAATATTTTCTTAGCAACTTTGTAAATATCGCCACAGCCAAGTGTAATGATTAGGTCACCTTCTTTAGCGTAACCAACAACATAATCAGCAATTTCATCAAAAGTGTTAAACCAAACAGAGTTATCAATCTTATCAGATAAGTCCTTTGAGTATATGTTAAATGTATTCTTTTCCCTTGAACCCATTATTTCAGAAAGTACAACTTTATCAGCAAGCTTTAAAACTTCAGCAAAGTAGTCTAGATGAAGTTTTGTTCTTGAATATGTGAATGGTTGATGCACTGCAATTACCCGATTGAAGTCCATTGCTTTTGCGGCCTCAAGAGTTACTTTTATTTCAGCTGGATGATGTGCATAATCGTCAACAACGGTAATGCCATTTTTAACGCCAAGTAATTCAAAACGACGACCAGCACCTTTAAACTGAGATAGCCCCAATTTAACTTGTTCTATTGTCGCCCCTGCGCTTATTGCGGCAACACTTGCAGCAACTGCATTTAATACATTGTGGCGTCCTGGTACATATAAATCAATCTCGCCAAGACAAGTTTTATTATGCATAAGATTGAATGTAGTGTGTATGCCTTTATGATAAACTATATTTTCACAATAATATTCATTTTTATCAGTATATCCAAATTTGATAATAGGTTTATCAATTCCTTTAATTGCTACAAGCACCTCTGGGTCATCCCCATTTGCTATTATAAGCTTTGTTGTAAGATCACAAAACTTTCTAAAAGATGCAATAAGATTATCCATTGTTTTAAAGTAGTCCATATGGTCTTCATCAATATTTAATATAACTGCTGTATCTGGAGATAATTTTAAAAATGTGTCAACAAATTCACATGCTTCGCAAACCATAAGCTCGCTCTTGCCTACTCTTCCATTGCCGCCAATTGCGGGAAGTTTACCACCTATAACTGCAGTTGGGTCGAGATCTGCACTTAAAAGAATTTGAGTAAGCATTGAGGAAGCAGTAGTTTTTCCATGCGTTCCGCTAACGCAGATTGCATTTTCATAACGTTTAGTGATAATGCCAAGCAAAATGCTCCGCTCAATCACTTGTACACCACTTTCTTTGGCGGCAATAAGTTCTTCATTATCTGCCATTATTGCAGCTGTATGAACAATTAAATCCGCACCTGCTATGTTTTCCTTTTTCTGACCCATAGTAACGGGTATTCCTATCCCTTAACAAGCTCAAGGGTGTCAGATGGGTTATTGTCAGATCCGGTTAAGTAATATCCTTCGCTGTGTAAAATTTGAGCAAGTGGAAACATTCCAGAGCCACCGATACCTATAAAGTGTATATGTTTTTTTCTTGATAAAATGCTACTATTTATTTCCATTGATATAATCATACCTTTCGTGTATAGTTAGAATAAGGTGCTAATGCTAATTACATTTTAAATGTCAATTATTTAATTTTTATAAATCGAACAAATCAAAGCTTTTACAAAAATAATTAAAGTTCATTTAAAATGAGATAAGTATAAATAAAAATACCTATATATATTATATTGTATTTGTATTCGAAAATAAACAATAATATAAATTTTTTTTATATTTATGAAACATTGCGTATATCATGGGGTGATTTTGACAAACCTAAACTAAGAAAATCAAAAATGTTGATTTGCAAAGGAGTTAAATAAGATGAACATAACGGACATCAAAATAAGAAAGCTTATAACAGAGGGCAGACTTAGGGCGATTGTATCAATAACGGTCGATGACACGATTGCAATACACGATATTAAGGTCATTGAAGGGCCATCAAGATTATTTGTAGCAATGCCTAGCCGTCGTGATGACAATGGTGTATTTCGTGATATTGTACACCCAATTAAACCTGAAGCAAGACTAGAGATTGAGCAGATAATATTAAAAGCGTATGAAGAGCAGTTAGAACTTAATAAGCTAAATGAACATTCTACACTTGCTTAAATAAAACTAAACCTAATAAATATGGTATAATGAACGGTAATTTTAATTTACCGTTTCTTTTTTTGCGCAAAAAGAAAGTAAGGCAGAGCGCCTTACTTTTAGTGGGGGTAGTATATGAAAAAGAGTCATGTTTAACTCAGTAGATATCAACTACATAATTTTACCTTATTTAATTTGATATGTCAACCCCTATAAGGGTAAAATGGTTGATTATATCAAAGTTTTGTAATATTATACAAAAAGCAATCCAAATTCACGATGAAAAAACATTCTGTATCAAGTTGCATATTATTGTGTTGGACAAAAGAAATCCATTTGGCGTTAGGTATAGTCTATCGTTTGTGATTTTAGCAAGTCCGTTTAAAATATATTTTTGTGAAAAAGAAATAACCGCTTCTTTTGAAATTCCATATTTAGCATTTAATAGACTCAAGTCTATTCCATCGGTTAGCCTTAAATTAAGCATAATATATTCATCTGCACCATTCGATTTTTCATCTGTTGAAACCTCGTTAGTTCCACATGTACTTATATATTCATTAATGTTTGGTGGGAAACAAAATCTTCTGTTTCCAAAATGAGAGTGAGCCGCCGCCCCAAATCCAAGATAATCATCACAATGCCAGTATTTAAGATTATGCTTGCTTTGAAAACCATCTTTTGCAAAATTGGATATTTCATATTGTGTAAATCCAGATTTCGATAACATTTCAACTGTTTTAAGATAGATGTCAGAGAGAGTATCTTCATCAGCGCAATAGGGCAAAAGCTTACTGTTGTAGTATGGAGTATTCTCCTCAACTTTCAGCATATATGCAGAAACATGAGTAACAGGTAATGATGAGATGAGGTTAATTGAATTGCACACACTATCAAAAGTTTGATATGGTGTTCCAAGCATTAAATCAAGTGATATGTTAGTAATGCCACTATTAACGGCATTTAGTACGGCTGTTATCACTTGATCAGTTTTGTGGGTTCTCCCAAGTGCATGTAGTTCTTTATCAACACCCGATTGCATACCAAACGACACTCGGTTAACCCCTATTGAATTATAGTCCATTAGTTTTAATTTTGGGGTAGAGTTTGGATTACATTCAACAGTTATCTCGCCACTAAGTTGAAAATTATCTTTTGCAGCGTTGATAATACGTTCGATATTACTTGCTTTAATAAGACTTGGAGTTCCTCCACCGAAATATAATGTGTCAGCTGTTAGTCCACAATTTTTATAGCTATTAATATGTGTCAAAACACTATCGACATATTTTTGCTCTTGGTCTGAACTATATTTAACTGAATAAAAGTCACAGTAAGGACATTTTGTTGCGCAAAATGGTATGTGGACATATAGTCCAATTGGGTTTTCCAATTACTTAGACCTCCAGTGATATATTTGTTATTTTATACTAGTTTATAAAGAAACGACACGGGTACAGGCGAATAATTTCTATTTAACAAGTGCATTAGATAGTTCTATAAACTGTTCTAATGTAAGTTCTTCTGCTCGTGCTGTTGGCTTTAATCCTACTTCTGATAATGCATTAAATACAATTTCTTTTTTTATTGATAGTCCTGCAGATACAGGGTTTGCAAGGGTTTTTCTCCTTTGTGAAAAGCTTAATCGAATTAGTTTGAATAGATGAGATTCATCAATAACGTTTTGTGGAGTTTGTTCTTTTATATCAAGTCGAATAACGGTTGAATCCACATTAGGAGCTGGCATGAAACTACCTCTTGAAACTTGGAATAAAATTTTTGGCTCGCTATAATAGCATACTGCGCCAGTAACAGCTCCGCATTGTCTTGTGCCCATTTTCGCGCAAAGTCTATCGGCAGCTTCTTTTTGAACCATAACTGTTATTGACTTTATAGGCAGACGTTGTTCTAATAATCCCATAATAATAGGGGAGGTAATATAGTATGGAAGGTTTGCACATACAGCAACATCAAGCCCTTCAAATTCATCTACAATTAGCTTAGAAAGATCAACATTTAAAACATCATCATTAATAACTTTCACATTGTCATAGTCAGCTAATGTCTCATCTAAAACAGGTATTAAGCTTTTATCAATTTCAATCGCAACAACTTTTTTTGCTCTTTTTGCAAGCTCCACAGTTAATACGCCAAATCCAGTTCCAATTTCAATTATGCCAAAGTTTTCATTTGCATTACCAAATTCAGCAATGCGTGGGCATACACTTGGATTTACTAAAAAGTTTTGACCTAGTGATTTAGAAAAGTTAAAGCCATGACGTTGCATAATATCTTTAATCGTACCTATATTCGAAAGGTTATCCATACTAATCTCCTTATATAAACTTATTAGTACTATTCTATCACATTGTTATTAATTTAGCAAAGCATTGAAAAGTTTATTAGTATATTGTATAATTAAAGTATTATGAGTATTAGACTAATTTCATTTAAAATGAAGTAAGTAAAAACCCAATTTGGAAAAGAGGAATTGAAATGAATAGACGTGACAAGATAAACTATTACCTTGATATTGCGGAATCTGTAGTTGAAAGAGGTACATGCCTTAGACGTAACTTTGGTGCAATTATAGTTAAAAATGACGAAATCGTATCAACTGGATATAGTGGTGCGCCTAGAGGAAGAAAGAACTGTACGGATTTAGGCTATTGTACAAGAGAGAAACTTAACATTCCTCGTGGAGAACGTTATGAGCTTTGTCGTTCTGTTCATGCAGAGGCAAATGCAATTATATCATCTTCTCGTTCAAATATGATGGGAGCAACTCTTTATTTAGTTGGTATTGATTATAAGACAAAAGAATTAGTTCCAGATGCATCTTCATGTGCAATGTGCAAAAGACTTATTATAAATGCAGGCATACAAACAGTAATTGTTAGAAACACGCGCGAAGAATATACAACTTATGTCGTGAATAGTTGGATAGATAGTGACGATTCATTAGATGGCACACTTGGCTATTAGTATAAAAGCTTATTATACCTCTGCATTAGCAGGGGTATTTAGTTTTTTGTATAAAAACGGCATTGTGTATAAAATAAATTAAAATGCATATATAAACTTTGTCAGTTAATTATTTGCATTATGTTTATAAAAATGATATTATACTAATATAGTATGCAATAGGTTTGCCAATTAAATATAAAGTTGCATTCTATATTATAATCATACGTTATAAATCACCCACAATAAAAATGGATAAGAGTTTTGTTCGTAAAACAACGTAAAAGTTTGTCTACGCCAAACAGCTCAAAACTCCCTGTCTCTGCGAAAGGAATGGTATTAATTATGAAATTTAATGAAACAAAATGGACGAATGGTATTAATGTGCGTGACTTTATTATAAATAACTATACGCCTTATGAGGGCGACGAAAGCTTTTTAGCATTGCCTACAGAAAAAACATTAAAGCTATGGGGAAAAGTTAGTGCGTTAATGGATGAGGAACACAAGCGTGGTGGTGTTTACGACATTGACTCTGATACAATTTCAACTGTAAGCGCACATAATGCTGGATATATAGACGAGGAACTTGAAACAATTGTTGGTTTGCAAACTGACGAGCCTTTAAAACGTGCTATTATACCTTTTGGTGGCTATAGAATGGTGTTATCTTCTTTAAAAGCGTACAATAAGCCAGCTAATAAAGAAGTATCAAACGTATTTAAATACAGAAAGACTCATAATGACGGAGTTTTTGATGCATATACTGATGATATGAAAAAAGCACGTCATACAGGCATTATTACTGGTCTTCCAGATGCATATGGTCGAGGAAGAATTATTGGAGATTACCGTAGAGTTTCACTTTATGGTGTTGATAAACTTATTGAGTTAAAGCAAAAATCCTTAAAGGAAGAACTTGTTTTTGATATAATGGATAGCCCAACGATTAGACTTAGAGAAGAAGTATCAGAACAAATAAGGGCACTTCAAGAACTTAAAGAAATGGCACAAAAATATAACATAGATATAAGTAAACCAGCGACAAATACGAAGGAAGCAATTCAATGGCTATACTTTGGTTATTTAGGAGCAGTAAAAGAACAAAATGGTGCGGCAATGTCAATTGGTAGAGTTGCAACTTTCTTGGACTGCTATGCTGAGCGTGATTTAAAAGACGGAACTTATACAGAGAGCGAAATACAAGAGTTTGTAGATCACTTTGTAATGAAGCTTAGAATGGTACGCTTCTTGAGAACGCCATCTTATGATGAATTATTTTCTGGTGACCCAACATGGATAACAGAGGCACTTGGAGGTATGGCAATTGACGGAAGAACTCTTGTAACAAAGATGTCATTTAGATTTTTGCATACACTTACTAACTTAGGATCTGCACCAGAGCCTAATATGACTGTGTTATGGTCACAGAGATTGCCTAATGCGTTTAAAAAATACTGTGCTGATTTATCAATTAAAACATCATCAATTCAGTACGAAAATGATGATATGATGCGTGAGAAGTTTGGCGATGATTACGGAATTGCTTGCTGTGTATCTGCAATGAAGATTGGAAAGCAAATGCAATTTTTCGGTGCACGTGCAAACCTTGCAAAAGCGTTATTGTATTCGCTAAACGGCGGTAAAGATGAGCTTTATAATGAGCAGGTTGGTCCAATGGTTGCACCAATTACAACAGAATATCTTGACTACGATGACGTAATGGCAAGATTTGATTTAATCTGTGATTGGTTATCAAAGCTATATATTAATACACTAAACATTATTCACTATATGCATGATAAATATTGCTATGAAAAACTTCAAATGGCATTGCATGATGAGGATGTTATAAGAACATCTGCTTGTGGAATTGCAGGACTTTCTGTAGTTGCAGATAGCCTTTCAGCAATAAAATATGCAAAGGTTAAATCAATTAGAGGCGAAAATGGACTAATTACGAGCTTTGATATTGAGGGAGATTTCCCTAAATACGGTAACAATGATGATCGTGCGGACGCGATTGCAGTTGACCTTGTAAACATGTTTATGACTAAGCTAAAGAAAAACCGAACTTATCGTGAGAGCATTCCTACAATGTCAATTTTGACAATCACATCAAACGTTGTTTATGGCAAGAAAACAGGCTCAACTCCTGATGGACGTCTAGCAGGTGAACCATTTGCACCAGGTGCGAACCCTATCCATGGACGTGATAGCAGAGGATGTGTGGCTTCTATGAAGTCAGTTGCTAAACTTCCATATGATATGTCAGAGGACGGCATTTCATACACATTCTCAATTGTACCAGATGCACTTGGGAAAACTGATGGAGATAAGGCAACAAACCTAGTAACACTAATGGATGGATATTTTGAGGAAAATGGACACCATATCAACGTTAATGTATTGAACAGAGAAGTATTATTAGATGCTATGGATCACCCAGAATTATATCCACAGCTAACAATAAGAGTTTCAGGCTATGCTGTAAACTTTATTAAGTTAACAAGAGAGCAACAGCTAGATGTTATAAACAGAACATTCCACACAAGATTTTAAGAAATATACTGTATAGTAAAAGAGAGTAAGGCTTTAGCCTTACTCTCTTTTACGTATAATTGGATGAAAGTTATTATAATTGTTTTTCGTATAGAATACAAGTTGTTCCCGATGAATTACTTTCACCGGTCCTTTTGTAACCCATTTTCTCATAGAAATGTAGGTTAATCTTTTTGTCAGCCGGTGTATCTAATGTGAAAAGTTTGGCACTATAAAACTGAGTCGCTATAAAATCTAAAGCCTTTTGACCAATACCTATATTTTGATATTGTGGTATAACCCCTAAGCTATTTATATGGCATTCATTGTTTTGCTTCAATTTTATAATGATGTTTCCAACAGCTTTATCATTTGCATAAATAATAAAATCAAAATGATTATTTATAATATCAGCCATTTTTTTATCAGCACGATTATAGCTTGGGCATGATCCATATCTCAAATAATCCTCGTAAAAAGCTTTATTTTGTATATCAATACAAATATCTAAATCATTTATATCTGCCTTTTTAAACGTGATAGTCATAAAATTAATCCTTTTTACCTAACATATAGTTATTAGCATACTTTGAATAAAAGCACAATGTAAGTAGAAGGCTATTAAGATATTAAATTATTGTATTCATTACAACAATTTAATATGGTTACATAGTATATTTGATATTTTTTCGTAGCCTTTTTGAGATGGATGAACATAATCAGGTAAATATTCGTGAGCATTATAAAAATGAATGTTTGCATATGTACGCATATCAACAACAGTAAAACAAAGCTTTCGGCTCATTTCAATAATAGCTTCATAATAGTCTTTTAATAAATTTCCAGTAAAGTTTGGATTAACATAAGCCTCTGCTAGGTTTTCACATCTATCTGGAACTTGGTATCGATATAACGGAGTTAAATAGACTATGTCAGCCATAGGACAAGTTTTTCTAAGCTTTTCCACAACAATTTCTAATGCGCCAATAAAAGTGTCCTCATCTTTTACATCCATTTCACCTAATTGGACACCCCAATACCAGTCGTTTGTACCATGCCAAATTATTATTAAATCCGCATCACTATGAATATTTTTATCATTTTTCAAAATATCTACTAAATTATTTGGAGTAGTACCTGATAATCCACTACCACTAACGGCATGATTATGAATGGTATCAATATTCAATTTTTCTATAATCATGTTTTGATAACCTCCGTTACCATATTCGGTGGTTGAGATACTATCGCCATAAATGACAATGGTATTAAGCTTTTTCCTCATAACAATCTCACCCTTATTATTACTTTGCTATCTCAATTAAATTTTCACAGATATAGTCAATTTCATCGTCACTTAATTTTGTATGCAATGGTAGTGTAATCTCGTTTTGATACATATCATATGCGTTAGGATAATTTACAATGTCAAAGCCTAGATTTTTATATGCAGTTAGTAATGGAAGTGGCTTATAATGAACATTTGAGGATATACCACGTTTCGCAAGTTCGATAATTGCATTGTTTCTAAAATCAATATTTTTTCCTTTTAGCCTTGTAATATAAAGATGTCCACTTGAAGTAAAGTTATAACCATAATGAATTAAAGGCTCAATACAAGTGCCTTTAAAAGCATTGTTATACCGATTTATCATATCACTTCTTCTTGCTAGCAGGCTGTCATAACGTTCAAGCTGTGCAAGACCAAGTGCCGCCATTATATCGGTCATATTGCATTTATATGCCGTTGAAATTATATCGTATTCCCAACAACCAATTTGTGTTTTTGCCAAAGCATCTTTTGATTGTCCATGTAAAGATAAAAGCATATACTCTTTGTATATTGCTTCAACATCTTTGCCATCAGTATCAGAAAATGTTACTGCTCCACCCTCACCAGTGGTGAGATTTTTTACTGCATGGAATGAAAAACAAGTAAAATCAGTAACGCTACCACTTGGCTTCCCAAAACGAGATGCTCCAAATGAGTGCGCGGCGTCCGCAACAACTGCAATTCGCCCAATTTGGCTTGCTAATTCATTGTTTCCTTTAAATAAATCAGTTTTTTGATTAATAATACTCATGATTTTAGAATAGTCACACATAACGCCTGCAATATCAACTGGTATAATAGCTTTTGTTTTGTTGGTTATAGCAGACTTTAATTTCTCATAATCCATTTCATAAGAATCTTTTGCAACATCAACTAATATCGGTGTTGCACCCACGTGGCAAATTACGCTTGCTGATGCAGTATAAGTATATGCAGAGGTGATAACTTCATCACCCTCGCCAATTCCTAGGATGCGAAGTGTTAGTTCAAGCGCGGCGGTTGCAGAGTTTAAGCATGCCGCCTTTGTTGCACCGCAGTACTCAGCAATTTTTGTTTCGAATAGTTTTGTTTTAGGTCCAGTTGTAATCCAACCTGATTTAAGTGCTTCAGTTACAGAGTCTATTTCAAGTTGCGTAATATCAGGAGGGGAAAATGGTATATTATAAGTTTTCATTTCATATTTCCTTTCATATTTTAAAGTAATAATTTATATTAGTTTTGACATAACATCATATGTAATTCATTCATGTCTTTGGCTACTGCAACAGCACCGTTATCTTTAAGTTCTTGCTCGCTACCATAACCGTATAGCACACCTAAGCAATCAACGCTAGCTTCATGTGAGCCGATTGCATCATATTTTGTATCGCCTATCATTACAACATTTGAATTATCATTTGGTGATAGAATATTAGCACAATGTGCAATGATATGAGCTTTGCTATCATGGGTTTCATCAAGTGAACTTCCACATAATGCATCAAAATATTTATTAAATCCTAAATTTTTAATAATTGCTTTTGCAAAAGGCTC
>DAMDCT010000062.1:0-6141 GCA_032091455.1 Oscillospiraceae bacterium
GAGAAGAAGTTATGGCGCAGAGTAATTGATGTATATTATGGGAAACCGATAACAAATGAGCAACTTTCATTAACTGAAAATAATAAGACTGAGTTGAAGACTGCAAGTAAGCTTTTGATGGACAATATTGCAATGCTATTAGAGGAAAAAGCACTATGATAACATTAGCCAAAACAGCTGGATTTTGCTTTGGGGTTGACCGTGCCGTTAATTTAGTATTTGAATTATTAAATAATGGTAATAACGTCGCTACTCTTGGTCCAATAATTCATAATCCACAACTTGTAGAAAAATTAGAAATTCAAGGCGCAAGAATAATAGATTGTCCCAGTGAAGCTAAATCAAATGAGATAATTGTTATTAGATCCCATGGGGTTGCAAATGAAGTTTATGAGGAGCTTAATAAGTTAAACATAAAATACGCAGATGCAACTTGCCCTTATGTTGCCAAAATACACAAGATAGTAAGAGAAAGTACAAATAGTGGGCATACTGTTATTATTGCTGGAGATAAATCCCATCCGGAAGTTCAAGGTATAAAAGGTCATTGTAATCAGAATGCATATGTAATTTCAAATGAAAATCAATTAAAAGATTTATACAATAATTTGGATGAAGTAGAAAAAAATAACTGCGTTTTAGTAGCTCAAACAACTTATAATACAAATTTATGGGGCAAATGCGTGTTAATCGCAAAAAAACTATATACAAATATAAAAATATTTGATACAATATGTAGTGCGACCAGTGAACGTCAGAGCGAGGCTGCAAATTTGGCTGCGAAAAATGATTTAATGTTAGTTATTGGTGGAAAGCAAAGTTCAAACACCAAAAAGCTAAGCCAAGTTTGTGAAGAATATTGTAAGACAATACTTATTGAAACTATGGACGAGCTATATAATATTGAATTATCGCATTACGACAAAATTGGTATTACTGCCGGGGCATCGACGCCGGCTTATATAATCAAGGAGGTTCTTAAAACTATGACTGATATTTTAAGAAATGAAGAAAACGAATTAGACTTTGCAACGTTATTAGAGCAATCTCTAGAGAGTGAAAAAATATACAATGGCAAAAGAGTAAAAGGCATTGTTACAACAGTAGCTGCTAATGAGGTTCACGTTGATATCGGAGCAAAGCAAGCTGGAATTATTCCTGCTGATGAACTATCTGACAACCCTAATCTAAAGGTTGAGGATATTGTTAAAAAAGGTGACGAGATTGACCTTTGCGTAGTTAAGGTAAATGACCAAGAGGGTATCGTTATACTAAGCAAAAAACGTTGTGATGCTCAAGCAGGCTTCGAAAACCTTAAAAAAGCTTATGAAGAAGAAGCTGTAATTGATGGTGTTATTACTGACGTTGTAAGAGGCGGAGTTTTAGTTTACGCTTGCAACACAAAATTGTTTGTTCCTGCTTCTCAATGTTCTGATAAGCGCGTTGAAAATTTAGAAACATTACTAAAGCAACAAGTTAAATTAAAAGTTATCGAGATTAATCAAGAGAGAAATCGTGCTAAGGGGTCAGTAAGAGCTGTAACATCTCAAGCTAGAAAAGAGCAACAATCTAAGTTCTGGGAAGAGGTAGAAATCGGCACAACTTACAAAGGCGAGGTTAAATCTTTAACTGCATATGGTGCGTTTGTTGATTTAGGTGGAATAGATGGTATGATACATATCACCGAGCTTTCATGGTCTAAGATTAAACATCCATCAGAAGTGTTAAAGCAAGGCGATATAGTTGAAGTTTACATCAAAGATGTTGACAAAGAGAAAAAACGTATTTCATTAGGATATAAAAATTCAAAAGCAAATCCATGGAATATGTTTGTTGAGAAATATAACGTTGATGATGTTGTTGATGCAAAAATCGTATCTTTCACAGCCTACGGTGCGTTTGCAGAAATAATGCCTGGTGTTGATGGACTTATCCATATTTCTCAAATTGCTAACAAACGTGTAGAGAAGATTTCAGAAGTATTAAAAGTTGGACAAGACGTTCAAGCTAAGATAATTGAAATTGATTTAGACAAAAAACGTGTTAGCCTTTCAATGAGAGCACTTCTTTCAGAAGAAGAGCAAAAAAAGGATAAAGAAATTATTGATGAAGCAATTGCTAATGGAATAATTGAAGAACCAACTGCTGAGTAATATAGTATTCAATTAAATATTTATAGGAATAAACGCCATGATTTATCATGGTGTTTTATTTTTACAATTTTTCTATTGTAAAAATAAAAAGATTCTAGTACAATACAGATATAGGTAAAATACTAATATGACGACAGGAGATATTATAATGGACAAAATTAAATTGGGCATAATTATTTATAACTGTGAAAATGGAATTGAAAAGAAACTAGAACAGAAATTCAAAGATGCCGCTGAAATGGGTTTTAAGACATGTCAATTTTCAAGTTGGGATATGTCACTTCGTACGCAAAATCACATAGATATAATTAAAGAACTTTCGGCAAAATATGATGTCGAAATAACTGCAATTGTTGGTGGGTGGAGTGGACCTTCAGCATGGAATTTCTATGATGGACCACTTACATTAGGACTTGTTCCTTCTGAATATAGGCACATAAGAATGAATGAATTATTGAGTGCAGTTGATTTTGCAGCAGCACTTAATGTACGAGATGTTAATACCCATGTAGGAATGATGAGAACTATCGTCAAATTATTATATCAGTAAGACATATAGCTAATTATGCAAAGCAAAAAAATGTAAATTTTCTATTTGAAACAGGACAAGAAACACCAATTACATTGCTTAGAGCAATATGCGATATAGGAACAGACAATTTAGGAGTTAACCTTGATCCTGCTAATCTTGTAATGTATGGTAAAGCCAATCCTTGTGATGCACTAGACACTATAGGCAAGTATGTAAAGGGTGTGCACGGTAAGGACGGTGAATACCCAACCAATCCTCATGAACTAGGAAGAGAAGTACCAATAGGTGATGGTGCTGTCGATTTCCCTCGTTTTATAACTAAACTTCACAAACTAGGATATAGGGGTGCAATTACAATAGAAAGAGAAATACAAGAAGGAGAACAACAAAGATCCGATATATTGAATGCTAAAAAAATAATTCAAACAATTATTGACAATTTATAATAAAATAATGTTGTATTAATAATCTAAAGCCATCTTTTATAAGGTGGCTTTTTTGCAAATAGTACAAAATGCATCTTGAATTAATAATAATAGTATGATACAATATATAGTATTCGGTTGGGGATATAATACAATATAGTGTGTAGTATATTCAACCTATGCGGAAAAGCAATACAATAAAGAGGAGGACTAAAATGAAAATCTCGGATAATGCAAAATTGGTACTTGAAAAAAGATACTTAGCAAAAAATGATAATGGTGATGTTGTAGAAACTGTGGAAGGATTGTTTAAGCGTGTTGCCGATACTATAGCAAAGGCAGATTTGATTTATAATAAGGATGCTGATATAAAAGGAATTTCAAAAGATTTCTATAATATGATGACAAATCTTGAATTTTTACCAAACTCTCCTACTTTAATGAATGCAGGTAGACCGCTCGGACAATTATCTGCATGCTTTGTACTTCCAATTGAAGATACAATGGAAGGCATATTTGAAGCAATTAAACAAGCTGCCCTTATACATAAATCAGGAGGAGGTACTGGTTTTTCATTTTCTCGTATTCGTCCATCCGGTGCAACAGTAAATACTACAGGCGGTGTTGCATCTGGACCAGTTAGTTTTATGCGTGTATTTAATATGGCAACAGAAGCAGTAAAACAGGGTGGAACAAGACGTGGTGCTAATATGGGCATTTTGCGTGTTGACCATCCGGATATATTGAGTTTTATTGAATGTAAAAATGACTCAAATGATATTACAAACTTTAATATTAGCGTTGGTATAACTGAAGATTTTATGAAAGCCGTTGAAGCTAACGAAAATTATGACCTCATTAATCCATCTACTAAAGAAGTAGTATCAAGTTTGTGTGCTAAAACTGTTTTTGATAAGATAGTCGAAAGTGCGTGGAAAAATGGTGAGCCGGGAATTATCTTTTTAGATAGGTTAAATAGGGATAACATAGTTCCGACAATAGCAGAAATAGAAAGCACAAATCCATGTGGTGAGCAACCGCTTTTACCATATGAGTCTTGTAATCTTGGTTCAATTAACTTAGTCGAAATGTTAAAAGAAACAGATGGCAAGTATGAATTAGATCGACAAAAGCTAGAAAAAACAATCAAAAAAGCAGTTCATTTTCTTGATAACGTTATTGATGTAAATAAATATCCGCTTGAACAAATTGACTTTACTACAAAACAGACAAGAAAAATTGGACTTGGAATTATGGGTTTTGCTGATATGCTTTTGCGGTTAGGAGTACCATATAATTCTAAAGAAGGAGTAAAGCTCGGCAAAAAAGTAATGGGAATTGTAAATAAAGTAGGTAGGGAAGAGAGCGAAAAATTAGCACAAATTCGTGGAAGCTTCCCACTTTTTGAAAAAAGCATCTATAAAAATGGTACACCTGTTAGAAATGGAACAATTACAACTATTGCACCAACGGGAACACTTTCAATTTTAGCTGGCGTAAGTTCAGGAGTAGAGCCGGTTTTTGCTTATGCATATATAAGAAATGTAATGGATAATACCGAGATGATAGAAGTTAATTCGATTTTGAAAGATACACTTGAAAAGCGTGGAATATATTCAGATGAATTAATGCGTAAGATTTCAAAAGAGGGAACGCTTGCTCATATTAAAGAGATTCCACAAGATATAAAAGATGTTTTTGTTTGTTCTCACGATATTTCACCTGAATATCATGTAGAAATGCAAGCTGCAATTCAAACTGAAACAGACAATGCAGTTTCTAAGACGGTTAACTTTACGAATTCAGCAACTAAAGAGGATGTAAGTGAAGTTTATATGCTTGCATATAAGTTAGGCTGTAAAGGGGTTACAATCTATCGTGATGGCTCAAGAAATTTTCAAGTATTAAACATTGGAAAAGTCAATGATGGAAGCAACACCAATCAACCAGTTACGCAAAACATCACCCCACGTCCACGTCCTGCAATCACAATGGGTCTTACAGAGTGCGTTAAAATTGGTTGTGGCAATCTATATGTAACGGTAAACTACGATGATAATGGCATTTGTGAGGTGTTTACGAGCACAGGTAAAGCAGGGGGATGCCCTTCGCAATCTGAATCCACTGCAAGGCTAGTTTCTATTGCACTTCGTTCTGGTATTTCAGTTGAAGAAATTATTGATCAGCTAAAGGGAATACGTTGCCCATCAACTGTCAGACAAGCAGGATTAAAATGCACATCTTGCCCCGATGCGATTTCAAAGGTAATTAAAAAAGTGTATGATTTGCAAAAAGACACAAAGGGAGAAAAAAAGTTACCAGAAAAAGTAGCAGAGGTAATTGGTGAAAAGAAGGTTGAAACAACTAAGAACGAAAAAATGTTTAAATATTGTCCAGAATGCGGTAGTCAATTAGAGCATGAGGGCGGTTGTATAACATGCCGTAATTGTGGATATTCAAAATGCGGATAAAATAAACTTTAACTATATTAAAATAGGCTGTAACGACTTTTAGCCGTTACAGCCTATTGCTATACACCTTTATTTATTTTGGACACTAAAACTGTTATATCATCTTGATGTGCATCTTTTAGCCTTCGCTTTACTTCAAACATAATCTTAATACTCATTTCTCTAGCACTAAGATGTGCGCATTTTTTTATTTCATCTGTAACCCATTCCTCTCCACTTGCGATTACGCCATCTGATACTAAAACAATAATATCATTGACTTTGAGCGATGCATATTTTCTATCAAATTCAATTCCTTGAATAATCCCAACTGGTAATGAGTTCGAAGAAATTTTAATGCACTCACCTTTTGTATATAAAAATGAGGTTGCCGCACCTGCTTTTAAAAATTCAGTTTTTCCAGTGTAAAGGTCAATCCGAGCAATATCAATAGTAGCAAGTGATTCATCAGTTGATTTTACAAGTAGGGAAGAGTTAATCAGTTTAATTGCAGATTCAAGTCCAAAACCTGCCTTAATTAGTTTTAATAATATTGAACATGTCATAACGCTATCAATTGC
>DAMDCT010000062.1:6151-8740 GCA_032091455.1 Oscillospiraceae bacterium
GTATGCATATCCTTTTGAGTCGAGAAAATATTCATATGTGTCACCACACACACTATTATCATTACAACAGGATTGCTGTGCACAAAAATCAATGGTGTATGAAGCTTTTTCAAATAATGCAATCTTTGAATTTTCACCTATTACTGATATACTTGGTAAATCAAAATCTTTTTGTGTAGCAACACATATAGCGTCGCATATTGCTTTAGCTGAAGTTTTGAGGGGTTCACTTGTATATATTTCTACACACATGCGACCGTACTTATCTATTGCACAAATAACTTGAGAAGGTTCAGATTCAAGTTTTGTAAACGCCTTAATGACTGTCCTAGAAGCTTTTTCATCATACCCATTAATGTCTCCGAATTCATCACTTACTTCTAAGAGCATGTCTGCAATTGAGTTAAACTGTTCAACTACAAGTCCTCTTGTTTCTTCAACATGACGCTTTGTTCCTGCTTTAATTGCAAATGCTTGGTAACACTCGTTAATACCTGCAGTAAGTTTATCAAGCTTACAACAGTTATCTTTAAAGAAAGTAGGCATTTGAGAAGGATCTACTTTACCATTTTGTCTAAGTATTTCGTTTACAGGAGTAAATGCTCTCATAGTATCACTGTAGCTTTTATCCCAGCATCCAAGCATCATACTACATCCCTTACATACTCTACCAGAAGCAGTATCATATACAGATGTAATATTGTTCGAGTCAATTTCCGCAAACCGTTTAGAAACAGCAACAAGATCATTTTGTAAGTCTTTAATGGTTTTAGAAGCAAAATTCAATTTGGTAGAAATACTGGTTTGAAATAATGAATTACTTAGTTTATCTGTACTTGGTTTCGCTTTGGTGTCAATAAATGAAAGCAATCGCCCTGGTATAAGTATAAATATAGCAGTTGCGAAAAATATCTCAATTAATCTATAAGTTAGAAGAATTGGCGCACCTAAAATAAACAAGTAAAATGTGCTGGTAGCTATAAAAGCAGATAACTGTGCAAACCTTTTGAGTGGTGAGAAAATGCCTCCAATAAAGCTTGAAATTATAAGCATTCCCGAAAATTCGAGCATATCAACCGAATACATATTAACAGCAATAGAAACAACAATAGCTGCCATACTAGCACCCATAATTCCGTATTTACTCATAGCCAGATATATAGCAACGACACCAATTATCACACCAATGTTTACATTTAATATGCTAATGTTAGAAAAAGCAATTATAACGGCAATAAATAGTATTATCATGCTGGAAATTTCAATATATGAATATATGCCTGTTGTTTTCTTTTTTAAAAGTGCGTTTGAGCATATTGCAAAAAAATAAGTCATTGTACCCGCTAGAACCGCTTCTATTAACATCATTAATAAGTTAAGCTCCACAGATTTACTTGCGTTTGTATAGACTATTGCAAGAATACTCAAAATGCAAAAGCTTATTAAACTTAAGAAAAATGGTTTCGCTTTTGACTTAATTAATTTTGAAATGAATATTTTAATTCCGAATATAGTACATAACGCAATAATGTAATAAAGTGTATAGGCAGGTTGCGAGAACACTAAACAACCAATGACCGATCCAACAATAGCAGTAAGTGTATACTGAGTTGGCAATGCACATAAAAATGCTATTGAAAATGGTGATATTGAACCGAATAATCGTGCTGAAGTTAAAACGAATGATAACAGGCCTACACATACAGCTTTAATCATCACCGCGCTGTCAACTGATGATGTTGCTTTTGTAATTTCCACTGTTTTTGCTTTCATATTTTACGTCCTCCGTTGCCATATAATCTATTTTTATCAAAGCATCCTTTATCAATGCTTTTTGTGGCATAAGATAATTATATAGCATTGAAATGGAATATTTTGTAAAACAAGAAAAGGCAAATAATAAATATTCTTGTAGAATATAAAAGCATATTATATAATTAATAATATCATATGAATGTTTGTGGAGTTTTGTAGAATAGAAACAATGATAATGTATGTGCAATAAACTAATCCCCCAAACATTGTTTGGGGGATAAACATACTATTTAGTTAATTGCTCTATTCCTTTTTTTACTCTTAAAATACTCTCTTCTTTTCCAAGTATCTCAGCTAGTTCAACGCCTCCACCAGGTGTGAATTGTTTACCAGATAGGCAAACTCGTAAAGGCCAAAGGATAATTCCATTCTTCACTTCAAGTTTACCGATAAGGTCAAACAGTGCAGTGTGGATACCATCAAAACTCCAATCATTAAGTTCTTCTAAAACTGGAAGAATAGCTTTTAGACTGTCAAGGCAGTTTTCTTCATTAGTTTTCATTTTTTTGTGACAGTAAAGTTCATTTGAGTATTCTGGTAACTTGTCAATAAAATCAACTTGTTCAGCTATATCAGTGAAAATTTCAGTTCGTGGTTGTAACATTTTTGCTAGTAGTGAAAGGTCAACATTTTTTTTGCAAGTTTCTCTTATATGTGGAGTTGCAAGAACAAGGTACTCATCAATGCTTAGCTTTCTAATATATGCTCCATTGATTGCTTTTAATTTTGCAGTATCAAATATAGCTGGTGATTTTGAAATACCGTCTATATCAA
>DAMDCT010000062.1:8750-13656 GCA_032091455.1 Oscillospiraceae bacterium
ATCAAATTCTTTAACTAACTCCTCTAGTGTGAAAATTTCATTTTCACCTTTTGGACTCCATCCAAGTAGGGCTATATAGTTAATAATAGATTCAGTCAAATAACCTTTTTCAAGCAGATCTTCAAAAGATGCATCACCATTTCTCTTAGAAAGCTTTTCAGTGTGATTTTTCATTACAGGAGAACAGTGTACATAAACAGGTTTTTCCCAACTAAATGCCTCATATAATAAGTTGTACTTTGGTGTAGATGAAAGGTACTCGTTACCTCTAATTACGTGAGTAATACCCATAGTGTGGTCATCCACTACATTAGCAAAGTTATATGTCGGCATACCATCAGTTTTTATCAAAATCTGATCGTCAAGTGTTGTGTTTTCAACAGTAATAGTGCCAAAAACTTCATCATCAAATGAAGTTGTACCTTCTGTAGGCATTTTTTGACGAATAACATAAGGCATACCCGCATCAAGATTAGCTTGAATTTCTTCTTTTGTTAATCCTTTGCAGTGGCCATCATAACGAGGAGCAATACCGGAAGCTTGCTGTATTGTTCTAACTTCTTCAAGACGTTCTTTGTTACAAAAACAATAATAAGCATGTCCACTTTCAACTAACTTTAAAGCATATTCCTTAAACATACCCATTCTTTCACTTTGTACATAAGGTCCTACAGGACCACCAATATCGGGTCCCTCATCCCATATAAGCCCTGTTTTTTTAAGTGTGTTATAAATAATATCAACAGCACCTTCAACAAAACGTTCACGATCTGTGTCTTCAATTCTAAGAATAAATGTACCGTCATTTTTTTTTGCAAGCAAATAAGCATATAAAGCTGTTCTAAGATTACCAACATGCATGTAACCAGTTGGACTTGGTGCAAATCTAGTTCTTACTTTGTCAAATGTCATTTTAACAAATCTCCGTTTCAATTTAGTTTATATATGATTATATCACTGATGATACGATTATGTCAATGACATAAAGCCAGTGTTATAAGCAATATGCATAATGCACATATAGAAATATTATCTAAAATTTCACACTTTTTTTGTAAATTATCCGTTGTGCATTTTAGATAAATGTGCTATTATTTAAGGTATTGTAGAATTGCATTAAAAATAAATAGAGAATGGTGTTATTCTATAGACATTATTATAGACAAATAGGAGAGTAAGTATATGAGGATTTCAAACAATAAAAAAAATGTAAAACAAAAATCAAAATCAGCCAAATCGTTGGGACGTAAAATAATTATCATAATTGCATCAATAGTTCTTATTTGTGCACTTATATTGGCTGGATTAGTTGCACGTAAATACATAAGCGGACGAATGGAGCAGAAAAAGTATCAAGAGTTATACAATCCAACTTCAGATTCATCTAGTGAAAAAGGCAATAATGGACAAACAGCTGAAATAGATCCGAAAACCGGCGTTGTTAAAGATTTTAATAAACTATATGAAATCAATAAGGACGTAGTTGGATGGATTTCTATACCAGATACGTTACTTGATTTACCAGTAGTTAAATCAACAGATAATGCATTCTATTTAAATAAAACACTTGAAAAGAACAATAATCCATTTGGTACACCTTTTGCTGATTATAAAGCAACAATATCAAAGGATATGCAGAGTACAAATGTAACTATCTACGGGCATGCTGCCAAAGATGGCTCATACTTTGGTCCAGTTAAGCAGTATAAAAAAATTGACTATTATAAAGAACATCCAACGTTAACGTTCAATACAATATATGGGAATGGCGAGTATAAGATTATTGGACTATTTATGGAAAATGTTTCACAAGACAATCTTAACATGTTCAACTATCATGATATGGTGGATTTAGATGAAGCAGGGTTTAATTCTTATATTGAAAATGTAATGGCAAGGAATTATTTTACAACAAGTGTTGATGTTAAGTTTGGAGATCAATTAGTAACATTATCAACTTGTGATACAGAAGTTGACGGTTCAACAAAGACACCATATAGACTTGCACTTGTTGCACGTAAAGTTAGACCTGGTGAGAGTGAAAAAGTTGACGTTTCAAAAGCCGCAAATAATGTTAATCAGATAATGCCAGATGGTTGGGTTAAAGAAAAAGGTAAAAAGAATCCATTTCAGAAGTAAATAGACTATTGATTTAGACAAAATAGAGTTAGCATAGTTAGCATAGTTAGCATAATAAATTAATTTATACAGTGTATTGTGATTTTAATGTAAATGTGGTAAAATACTGATATTAATAAAAATAAAACGACATCGAGGAGAGTGCATATGAAAGTAAATGAGAATAAACCTAAAAAGAGTTTTGGAAATAAGTTTGCTGATACATTTATTCCAAATAAAAAGGACTCAAAACAAAGAATAGTAGGAAAAATTATAACTTCTATAGCATCAATTGTTTTAATTATTTCACTTATAATGCTTGGCTTGGTCATTGCAAAGTATGCTAGAGCGAATAAGAATAACGTTGATAATAAGGATAAGTATAATCCTTCATCAGATACTTCAAGTGCAACTAGTGGTGATAATGCTCCAACTGATGCTAAACCTGCAGAGGAAGAGATTGATGCTGAAACAGGAGTTGTAAAAGATTTTGTTGATCTTTATAAGACAAATAGCGACGTTGTAGGTTGGATTAAGATTCCAGGAACAAAATTAGATTTAGCAGTTGCAAAAGGCAAGGATAATTCTTACTATCTAAATCACACGTTAGAAAAAACTAGTGATGCATTTGGAGTTCCTTTTGCTGATTTCAGAACTACTTTTTCTCCATCTTATCAAAGCACAAATGTGACTATTTATGGCCATGCCGCTAAAGATGGTTCGTTTTTTTCTCCAGTAAAAGACTACAAAGACCTTGATTTTTATAAAAAGCACCCAGTCATGACTTTCAATACAATTTATGGTAAAGGCGAATACAAAATTATCGGCCGTTTTATGGAATATGTAGATGGAAACAATGAAAAGATGTTTAATTATCATGATTACGTTGATTTAAATGAAGCTAGTGTTAATAAATTTATTGATAATGTTAAGAAACGTAGCTATTTTGTAGCTCCAGTAGATGCAAAATTCGGAGATCAATTTATTACATTATCAACATGTAACACAGAAATAGTAAATTCAAACAAAACACCTTATAGGGATGTTCTTGTTGCAAGAAAAGTTAGACCTGGCGAAAGTGTTGATGTTGATGTAGCTAAAGCTGAAAACAATGTTGATCAACTTATGCCAGACGGCTGGGTTAAAAAATTCGGAAAGAAAAATCCGTTTTCTAAATAATAAATGTTTAAATGGCGCCAATATGGCGCCATTTTTATACATAATAAAGCTTTTGTATCAGTATTAAAGGAAAAATTTACAATGTATAATTACATATTATGCATTGTAAATTTTTCTAGCATGTGATAAAATATAAACTATTAAGATAAGGAGAGAACTATTATGTCGAAAATTAAGATAACAGGTGATAGCACAATAGATTTATCACCAGTACTAATGAAAAAATATAATATTAGCACTGTGCCACTATATATAACAATGGGGGATAGTTCTTATAAAGATGGTGTTACAATATTTCCAGAGGATATTTATTCATATGTACAAAAAACGGGAGAACTACCAAAAACCTCAGCACCTTCAGTTGAAGATTACATAATTTTTTTCAAAGAATTAAAAAAGCAATATGACTCCATTATTCATTTCAATATTAGTTCCGAGTTTTCAAGTGCCCATCAAAATGCAGTAATTGCCGCAAATGAATTTGTAGGTGTTTACCCAATAGATACACGTAACTTATCGACGGGAAGTGCATTGCTAGCTTTAAAATCTTATGAAATGGCACAAGACGGAATAGATGCAAAAGAGATAGTAAATGAAATGAAAAACTTGACTGATAAAGTAGAAGCGAGTTTTGTAATTAATAGCCTAAAGTATTTACATAAGGGCGGTAGATGCTCAAGTGTTGCCGCACTTGGTGCAAATGTATTAAAGCTAAAACCTTGTATTTTAGTAGAACAAGGGAAAATGGATGTTGGTAAAAAATATAGAGGAGTATATGACAAGTGCCTTGAAACTTACATTAAAGATAAGCTTGAGGGTAGGAATGATATTATATTAGATAGAATATTTATTACTCATACAAAATGTGATGACGCTATCATTGAGCTTGCTAAAAAAACAGTGCTGGAATGTCAACCTTTTTCTGAAGTATTGGAAACAACAGCAGGCTGTACTGTAACAAACCACTGTGGAGAGGGCACTCTAGGAGTTTTGTTTATTACAAAATAGTGCTAAAACAAAGAAAATTTGTTTTAGCGGTCTTGTTTGGTTGAAAGGGAGATTATATGAATAGAAAGCTATTCTCTGAAATTGCTATGAAAGTCACATCAACATTGTTAGTGATTGTTATTATATTCTCACTATCAGCTTGTAATAGTAGTACAAATGAGAATTTAGTAGTTAGTAGCAATGTTAAAATTGATACAGTTTCAGAAGAAGTTAAAAGTCAGGAACAATCGTCTTCTCAAAATTCTCAATCAGATAGTAAATATGTAGTTTATGATATTTTAGGTGTTTCAAAAAATGTAGTCGGAGAGTCATGGGAAAATATGAAGAAAATGAGAGAGGAATCAAAAGAATTTGCAACCTTATCTAAGGACATTGTATTCATAAATGACCAACCACAAAATAATACCGTGTACTTAACCTTTGATGATGGACCTGATAATAAAATAACTCCAAAGATAATTGATATTTTAGCAGAAAATAAAGTTAACGGTAATTTCTTTTTCATTGGAGAGTTTATAAAAAAATACCCCGATGTTGTAAAGAAAGCATTTGATAACGGAAATTATATCGGTAGTCATTGCAATAACCATAAGAATTTAAC
>DAMDCT010000062.1:13666-14378 GCA_032091455.1 Oscillospiraceae bacterium
AACTAAGCTTTCACCTGATGAAGTAAAAATTCAAATAAAAGATAGTCAAGACGCAATTAAAGAAATTACAGGGCAGAATACAACGTTCGTTCGTCCACCATATGGTGCAATCAATAATGAAGTAATTTCAACTTTAAAATCACTTGATTGTAAAATTGCTTTATGGTCAATTGATACATTGGATTGGTCACAAAAAGAGGTTTCTAATATTGTTAAAAATGTGAGTGGTAACTTGAGGGCAGGGGACATTATTCTAATGCACTCAGACAGCAGTAAAATTGCTACTGCAGAGGCATTACCTCATCTTATAAAAGCAATTTTAGACAAGGGATATAAAATAGGAACACTAGATAATTTTTAAAATAATCTAATAATTTGCATAATTAATATTCATTAGCAAGTAGACTGAGATAACCTTCTCGGTCTATTCTTACATATAAATATAGTTTATATTGATAATTAAAGTTTTAGTTTAATTAGTATTGTTATGCATAATACTAATTAATATTAAAATATTTTATCAAACTATTTTAATTTATCATAAAGTTTGGTATAATAGTTAGAAATGTAAAAAACTAAGGGAGTTGACTTTATGTCAGAAAAATTTTATATAACTACTGCAATCGCATATACTTCTAAAAAGCCACACGTAGGAAATACATATGAAGCTGTATTGACTGACGCAATTGCACGTTATAGACGTCAAAAAGGC
>DAMDCT010000062.1:14388-17020 GCA_032091455.1 Oscillospiraceae bacterium
ACAGGAACAGACGAGCATGGTCAGAAAATTGAAGATACTGCAAAAGAAATGGGAATTAAACCTAAAGAATATGTAGACCGTGTCGCAGGTGAAATCCGTGATATATGGGATTTGATGAATACATCTTATGACCAGTTTATTAGAACAACCGATGAAAATCATGAAAAAATTGTTCAAAAGATATTCAAAAAGCTATATGAGCAAGGTGATATTTACAAAGGAGAATATGCTGGATTGTATTGTGTTCCTTGCGAATCATTTTTTACTGAAACACAGCTAGTTAATGGGAAATGCCCTGACTGTGGTCGTGAAGTGAAGAAGACAACAGAGGAAGCATACTTCTTTAAAATGAGCAAATATCAAGACCGTTTAATGCAACACATTAATGAAAACCCAAATTTTATAGTGCCAGAATCACGCAAAAAAGAAATGGTTAATAACTTCATTAAGCCAGGTTTACAAGATTTGTGTGTATCCAGAACATCATTCACTTGGGGCATTCCAGTTGACTTTGATCCAAAGCATGTTGTATATGTATGGATTGATGCACTGTCAAATTATATTACAGCATTAGGCTATGACCCTGATGGAAGTAGTGATTTATTTAATAAATACTGGCCTTGTGATGTACATGTTATAGGCAAGGATATTCTGCGTTTCCACACAATCTACTGGCCGATTATGTTAATGGCATTGGATATTCCATTACCTAAACAGATATTTGGACATCCATGGATGCTGTTTGGAAAAGATAAAATGAGCAAATCAAAAGGAAATGTTATTTTTGCAGATGACCTTGCAAAGCTATTTTCAGTTGATGCAACTCGTTATTATATGTTAAGTGAAATGCCTTATGGTCAAGATGGGACAATAACCTATGAAACAGTAATTGCTCGTTTTAATTCAGATCTTGCAAATACATTAGGCAATCTTGTGAACCGAACAATTGCAATGAGCAATAAATACTTTGGTGGAAATGTGTCAAATGGTAAAATAACTGATGCAGTTGATAATGAATTAATTGAATGTTGTAAGCAAACTTATGCAAATTATACTGTTCAAATGGATAATTTAAGACTTGCAGATACCCTTGAAAGTATTATGGACCTTGCAAGACGATCAAACAAATATATTGATGAAACAGCACCTTGGGTACTTGCGAAAGATGAAGCAAATGCAGATAGGCTTAAAACTGTTTTGTTTAATCTAATTGAAAGTATTCGATATATTGCAGTTATGCTCTCACCATTTATCCCAGACACTTCTGCAAAGATATTCTCACAATTAAATTGTAATGTCATGACACTGGAAAGTTTAAATGATTTTGGCAATAATGAAATATCAAATGTTGGTGAAGGCACTCCGTTGTTTAACCGTATTGATGAAGCAAAGAAAATGGAAGAAATTAAGGCTATGAATGAATTAAATAAACCTGTAGAACCTATTGTTGAGCCTGTTAAGAATGAAATTGAAGGCGTTCGGATTGGTATTGAGGATTTTCAAAAGGTAAGCTTGACCATTGCCAAAATACTAGAGTGTGAAAAGGTTCCAAAATCCGACAAGTTATATAAACTTCTTTTAGATGACGGAGATGGCAAACGACAAGTTGTAAGTGGTATTGCTAAATGGTATGGTGAATCAGACCTTATAAATAAAAAAGTAATTATTGTTGCAAACTTAAAACCTGTTAAACTTAGAGGTGTTGACTCTAATGGTATGATACTTGCGGCTGATTGTGAAAAAGATGATGTTATCTTTGTTGACGATAGTATTCCATCAGGTGCAAAAATCCGTTAACAGTTAAGATTTATCAACAATATAAATTTGAAAGACGCTTATAGAGAACGAAATCTCTATCGGCGTCTGTTCAATTTTTAATTAGGAGGTTATACCAATGGATGGTATATTTGACTCGCACGCACATTATGATGATGAACGTTTTCAAGATGATTTAGATGAAGTCATTAAACACATACAACAAAATGGCGTTGTAAATGTAATAAATGTTGGCTGTGATATTAAAAGTTCACAAGACAGTATTAATCTTGCAAAAAGGCATTCGTTTTTCTATGCGGCAGCAGGCATACATCCACATGAAGCAGCTGAAGTAGATGATGCTTATTTAACAAAGCTAAATTGTTTGCTTAATGATGAAAAAGTAATTGCATTAGGCGAAATTGGACTTGATTATCATTATGACTTTTCTCCAAGAGATGTACAAAGAAAAGTCTTTGATGAGCAATTGGAACTTGCAAATAAACGTAATATGCCAGTTATTATTCATTCACGTGAAGCTGTAAATGACACAATGGAACTACTTTTAAAGCATAAGCCTAAAGGTGTCGTACATTGTTTCACTGCAAGTGCTCAAACTGCAAAGGACTGCATAAAATTAGGCCTATATATCGGATTCACAGGAGTAGTAACTTTTCCAAACGCACGTAAAACACTAGAAGTAATTGAAGCCACTCCACTAGATAGAATATTGCTAGAAACAGATTGTCCATATATGGCACCAGTTCCCTTTAGAGGAAAACGAACAACTTCAGATATGATTGAAAAAACTGCGGAAACTGTTGCGAGAATAAAAGGAATATCAACTCAAGAATTAATTGATATTGCACGAGAGAAT
>DAMDCT010000063.1:0-444 GCA_032091455.1 Oscillospiraceae bacterium
AAAGAACTTTATAACTTAACTGATGCAGAGGAGGAAAGGCTTATGCAACAACAACGTGGTAAAGGTCTTATTTTTATTGGTTCAAGGCGGTTGAGCATTGACTTTGACATTCCTCCACATCGGTTTGATGACATGGGTGATGGTGGTGGTAGGTAATGGCTATTTCAGCTACAACAATTAAAGTTATTACACATATTGGTTCAGCACTTACTGATAAGAAAAAAAGAGGAAATGTAGGAATGGCAATTGCTATTCCTATTGCTTTTTTAGCCTTAGTATCTATGTTGTTGTTCTATAAATCAGATGATGAAAATGATGCGTATTTGCTTGCTGTAAAGGAAATCAAAAGCACTATGTCAATTGATAATACACTTGATGGGAACGTTGTGAGAACTATATACATGCTACATTCAAATGACATATGCGACGATAAATCAGTGATTG
>DAMDCT010000063.1:454-14769 GCA_032091455.1 Oscillospiraceae bacterium
AGTTTATAACTGATTATTTTGTTAAAGAGGAAACAAGAGAAGAAGTTATTAATAACAAGACAGAATATGTTACATATAACAGATTTCTTTATTTTAATGAAATACTTGATATGCTTAAATATAATCCTTTTATCTTTTCTAAAGATATGATTGATGTTATTGCTTTTACTAATGATAGTGGCAAGCTTGTTTTTAATGGTAAGTTTCCTATGCCTTGTAGTGGACAGGTTACATCCCCCTGGGGAGAACGTATGCATCCTATTACTGGACAGATTGAAAAGCATACTGGTGTTGATTTAAGAGGACAATGGCATCAACCAATTAAGACAATTGCAGACGGTATTGTATCAAAGGTTAATACTGCAAATAGTGGTTATGGCAACTACATAATGATACAACATACAATTGATGGTGAAATGTTTTATAGCTTTTATGCCCACTTATCTCAAGTATCTGTTTTAGAGGGTGATACAGTTACACAAGGTCAAGTAATAGGTCTAGAGGGTGGTGACCCAAACAAGGATATTAATCCAGGCAATACAACAGGACATCACTTACACTTTGAAATAAGGCTTGGTAAAGAACGAGATAGCAATATCGACCCTTCAACGTATATATTTAAATAAAAAAGGAGTGCTATATATTATGATTGCATTTATTGCAAGTCCTGAAAAGCTTAAATTGTTTTCAAGTGAATTTCAAACATCACTTGAATTAATAACTGATACACAGGACATAGGAACTATTGTTAATCGATTAAAATATGCTAGGCATTACACACAAATTATTATTGATGTTGAGTACCTTGATAACTCACAAAAAGAAATAACAAGCCAATTATATTTGTTCAAGGCAATGAATGATACAAATATAATTATAATTGCACAGGGTAAAGATACTGGTGATACATTACTAAGTGAGTTAGTTAAAATCGGTATTTATAACTTTGTTCTTTCTTATGATGAACAACGGATTGCAAATGAAATACAAGCTTGTATTACTGGTGTTGATTATGAAACTGTAAAGCACTTTATCATTGAAGAAACAACTACTAAAAAATCTTTCTTTTCGAGAAAAGCCGGGGCAAAACAGCATGAAATTATATCAATCGGTATAGGCGGTATATGCAGTAGAATAGGCACTTCAACTCAATCTATCAGGCTTGTAAGAAGTTTAATAAATAATGGCCATAAAGCTTGTTATGTTGAACAAAACAATAACAAGCATGTGGCTATTATAAAGGCTGTATTTGTAGGTGCAGAGCAAGAAAACGAAACCTTTTTCACTTACAATAATATCCCTTTATTTTATGATAAAACTGCTGAATTAAATAATTATGATTATGGAATTTGTGATTATGGAGTTTTGAATGAAGATAACCAGGATAAGTTTTCTCAATGTGATATAAAAGTAGTTGTTGCAGGATGTACTGCATGGGAGATGGCATTACTTTCGCAATTACAAATTCACGATGCAGATGCACGTTATGTTTTTTCTTTTACTGGTAAAAATGAGCAAGAAGAAATACTAGATTTCATGGAGGAAAAGTGGACAAGAACATACTTTGCAGAGTATTCCCCTGATATGTTCTCGCCGTTGAGTGGAATCGAACAACAAATGTATGACAAGATTATATTGAATAGGAAGTTATAAAAAATTATGGGCTTAAAAAAAGCCCATCTAAAAAGATGGACTGAATTTATAAATACATTTGAATATTAGTTTATCTTATTTAGTAAATTTTACTGCTGTTCCATATGCCATTACTTCCGCAGCACCTTGCATTACTGCAGAAGAAGCGTAACGTATATTAACTATTGCGTCTGCACCTAAGTTTTGCGCTTCCTCAACCATACGTTTTGTCGCAAGTGATCTTGCTTGGTCCATCATCTCAGTGTATGCTTTTAACTCTCCACCTACTAATGTCTTAAAGCTTTGTGTAATATCACGACCAATATTTTTGGATTGTATTGTGCTCCCTTTTACCATACCAAGCATAGTAAATTCTTTACCTGAAATATAATCAGTATTTACTAAGATCATCTTCTTCGCCACTCCTTATTTCATTTATTCTTTCAATTAACACAAAAATTGAAATTCCTATTAACACTAATGAAATCAATGCTCCAATAAGTTTAATCCATATTGGAATTGGAATTAAAAAAACCACAACAACATATCCAATAAAATAAAAAAATAAAAATGTTGTTATAACAATAGGCGCAATTAGTTTCTTAACTTTCATATGGATACTCCTTATATTAGGATTATATAATTACTAATTCATATTACTATATTTTAGGTATGATGTCAAAACAATCTTTAAATTATGCAAAAATTGTTTGGGAAAACGTCAGAAAGAGAGGACAACTAAATGAACAACTGTATCCATAGCGGTAGGATAACTAAAACACCTACTATAACAAAAGTAAACGGCATATCAAAGGTATCTTTCACATTGGCAGTAAAGAGGAATTATAAGAACAAAGAAGGCAGTTATGACACTGATTTTATATTCTTCATTGCCTGGAGAAACAACGCAGAATATCTAGCAAAATACATTAAACAAGGTGATTACATTGAAGTCATAAGCTCAACTAAAAGTGTGCCGTCACAAAAGGATAATAAGACGTTCCGTTGGCAAGAATGCAAAGATATTCATTTTATAGCACACCCACAAGGGCAGGCATCAGAGCCTATATATGAGGATTGCCCTGAAGAGAATATACCTGAAAATATATCTTTTAATTTCACTGATAACTTGGATGATGAACAGGAACAAGAGGTATAACAGCAACGTGGATAATCTTGTAAAATTGCACAAATTTACAGTGAAAAGTTCTACATTCTTAAAAAGCATATGCGACTATTATTAGTTGCATATATGTGTATTGTGTAATATAATATATAATATAAGAAGGTGAAATAATGAGTAAAAAAGAAAAGTTTATAGCTCGTTTACTATCTAAGCCAAAAGATTTTACTTTTGAGGAATTAACAGTGTTACTTGGATGTTTTGGTTATACTGAAGTAAACATTGGCAAAACAAGTGGCTCAAGAGTAGCCTTTTCAAATGATAAAAAAGAGTACATTAGATTACACAAACCACATCCGAGAAATGTCTTAAAGCCATATCAAATTTTAGACATCATATCGGCTTTAAAAGAAAGGGGCTTGTTATGAGTAACTATATTCACTATAAGGACTATATTGGTAGCGTAGAATTTTCAGAAGAAGACGAAGTTTTTCATGGAAAATTAATTGGAATTAAAGACTTAATTTCTTTTGAAGGTGATAGCACAAAAACTTTAATAAATGATTTTCACAATGCAGTAGATGAATATTTAGAGTTTTGTGAGAAAAATGGTAGGGTTGCTGACAAGCCATATAAAGGCTCATTTAATGTGAGAGTTGGTCCTGAACTTCATAGAAATGCCGCACTTTATGCAGCTGAACATAATCAGTCTTTAAATGCATTTATAGCTGAAGCAATTAAAACAAAAATACAGCAACAATAGTTATTCTTTTATTAGTAATATAACTAACTTATACAGCGGAAGGGGCAAATACCATGACAAAATTAAAAGTTTTCTTTCAAAACAAACTCAATATATTAATTGTATCAATCGTGGCAGTAGTAGTTATTGCTGTTCCACTTACAATTACATTAATGAATAAAAATAAGCCTGTTGAAGTTGCACAAGCACCCTCATCAGAGCCAACATCAAGCATATCTAAACCAAAAGTAAATGTACCTGAAATAAAAATTGATAAGCCTGTTTCAAGTGAAGTAAGTTCAGAAACATCATCAAAAGAAGTAACTCTCAAAGTTGATGGTGAGGTATCATCAAAAGCTACAAGCAGTAAATCACAAGTAAAAGTTGAGGGTAACACTCCTGCAAAACCTGCTGTATCATCGAAACCAACTCCACCACCTGTAAGTTCAAAGCCTACTACACCAGTATCTAGTGAGCCAGTTATACCACCAGTAAATTCTGACCCTAATGGACCACAGCATGGTGATAAAATGACAGACGAATATGGAACAGCTTATTATCATATTGGAATGGGCGAATGGTTGGACGAAGAGTCTTGGAATTTAACTAAAAATATTCTAAATGCAACTGAAGAAGGACTTAGAACAAATGAATATCTTCCAGAGGGCTATAAAATATGGTCTGATTTGCAAAAAGAATACAATTATTGGTGTAAACATGAACATTTATGGTTACATGAAAGAGATTTAGAACATCATAATAAGATGTATCCTAATTCGACTGTAACAAGTAATAAATAGTAATATAATTTAATATTAGCTAAAGAGAAGTGTGATTGTTTTCGCACTTCTCTTTAGTTTTTGAAATAAAGAAAGGATACATAAAAATGCAAAGGTTAATCAAGTCAAGTTTAGTATTAATGATGACTATTATTATTGTTCTCTCTCACCCATTACCCATATTATCAGCAAGCTATTCGCAACCCAGTGCAAATAGATATGATTTTGAATGTACTAACATCAATATATTAACCGATAATGTAAGAGAGGAAAACGAATTTAAAGTTGGTGCTACAATTAACTACTATGCAATTAACACAGGATATTGGTATCAACCACCCGATGTGTGGATACAGTGTCCTGATTGTAATGGAAATGGTCATTGTGTGTGTTCCTCATGTGGAGGAAGAGGTGGTAGATATGAATGGATTTATGTTATATGTCATCCAGGGAACCTTTGTCAACCAGGTTGCGATGGTACATATTACAAATGTCGATATTGTGACTATATAGCTTCTGCTCATAATAACAATTGTCCTATACATGGAAATCATTGTGCTATACCAGCACATAAATGTACTTGCTATGCTCAAAACAAAGAAAATGTATGGCGTTCATGCTCACGTTGTGGTGGAACTGGTAAAGTTACATGCTCTACATGCGGAGGAACTGGAGGACATTATGAAACACCACCAATGGAATGGATACCACCATCAAGACCGTCAGCAGGTACTACACAAGTGAATTTTCTAATTGACGGTAAAGTACAGATAACGCAAGATATAACAATTCAAATTGATAGAGAAAATGCAAGCACATCAAGTGGTGGTACTGGATGGGAAGTTTGGGGAACTGCATATGTTGAGGTTGAATTAAATCCAGGTGAAAACATAGGTAATAAAAATGTTGAAGCTCGTATCAATTGGGACTATAAAAACAGAGAAATCAATACTAATAACAATAGTAAAAGTACCACAATAAACGTAATCCCTGCTACAAACTTGCAAGTAGAAATGATACCACCTAATGCATCCTATCGCACAAATACAGATGTAGTAACAACGTATCGAATAATAAATAAGGACGATATAGGAGAATTAAATGTTCGTCCAAAACACAATTTAACAGCAGTATTTAAAGCCCTCAATTCTACTACTGGTGATGTAATATCAACAAGTAAGGTTGAGGGTATAGTTATTCCAAAACAAGGTACAAATATTGTCTTTTATAAGTGGCACGTACCTGATGACTATAATTTGAATAACATCAAGATACAATGTGAGATAAACACAACAAAAGGTGTCAATGAAACTAATTATACTGATAATATTTGTGCCGGCACAAACGAAGTACAAAAATATAGAGCGATGGAAACTCCTGATACTATATTTGAGAACCGTCCTAACGGCTTTATTACACCAATTGGGGATGAAAAATCACAGTATAAAATAATATCAAATAACGTTATGGATAACGCAAGTTGGGAGGTTTGGGAATGGGATAAAAAAACAGATTGGTATATTAAAAATACATATGGATTAGCAGTTAAAACAACACAAGAAATACTTCCTGATGTTAATTCCCCATCAAAGGAATTTATTACCGCTAAAGACATGTGGCAAATACGTTCAGGATATGGGTTTAGTTTAAAAGCAACAACCATAATTGATAACAACGGTTATACATTGCCTGGAGAGAATGCTTATACCACAATACAACACGCAAATGCATATTTTCCTGAATACAGGTATCAAGGTGACTATAAGAAATTTAGAACATTAGAGAGGACAAACAGCAATACATTTGAATTTGAGATAAATCCTAATACAAAGAATGATAAAGGAAAGCAAGATTTTAGGAGAATTCATTTTAGTCCTTTGTGGTATCCTGATGGGGAGTACAAGGTCAAGACTTATGTATATGATTTATGGTCACCTGGGGGAATGCAAAGTGTTGCAACAGATATAAAACCTATACTTATTAATGGGGATATGTATGATGATTGGTTTGTCAATCATTCAGAGAAAAAGGACTAATTAAAATTTGTGCAAGAAAGGGGGGAATACATTGGAACAACAAAGAGAAAAGAAAAAGAATAAAACATTAAAATTAATTACCTTATTACTATTACTGCTTTTACTGTTAGTTTTACTTGTGCTTTTTAAGAAACCTGTGGAATTTAAAAGCTTCAATGATAAGCACATGGAATTAGTAAAGCCTGTTATTGAAGAAGGCTCAATTGAACGAAAATCTGTAGAAGAAATCAAACAAGAACTACAAACACAAGTTGACCTATCTATGATTAACATGAGTTTCAATGCAACACCTTGTTGTGATGAAACAGGCTTTTACAATCTAATGATTGAGAGTACAAACAGAAATATCAACAATTATATTGTAGAAATTCAAAAAGCTGATACAGGTGAAGTATTGTGGAAATCTCCAATGATTAAGCCAAATCAACATATTAAGAAAGTAAAATTAGATGTTGACTTACCATACGGAGAAACAAAATGCAAATTATTATATTATGGCTATAAGCCACAAACTAATCAATACTTGGGATTTTCCAAATGGCAAATCACTATGTATAAATAAAAACGAGAGGTTGATACAAATGAAAAAAGCAAAAATTCTAGCAAAAATCCTTAGTTTAAGTGTGATGGGGTGTGTGTTATTCACAAGTAATGTCTATGCAGTCGAAACGAAAACAACAATTGACAATGTGGGTAACAACAAAGTAATTATAATGGGGACAGTAGAACCGACTATTGTATCTGCTGATGTTACTTTGACTGGTGCATTTGCAATTAAACCAAATGAAAGCGACCCCACAAAAAGATTTATTTCTTCAACGGTTAAAGTAAGAAATACTTCTGTAGTACCATTGAAAATTTCTGCTGTTTCATTAAAACACGTAGGGGAATCCCCATCAGTTGTTTCTAATACTAAATTTACAGAGGAACAATGGAAAGGTATTGGTATAGCAGATACACAATCAAACATTGCATTAGGACTAATAGGAGATGATATTCAATCATTTTGGTTCGTTGATGAAACAAATCAAGCACCTCAAAACTTAGCACAAATTAAAGCGGGACAAGAAATGAATATGTCTTTACAAGCAAAACATGGATTGAGTTGGACTAAAGGTAAGCAAATTGATTATGAATTAGTCTTTGAATTAGAGATGATACAGTAATGAAAAGGATATTTGAGAAAACAATCTGTTCATTGATTGCATTACTATTAACAGGAACATCACTTTTAGATGTTCCTGTTTTAGCAATCGATAACTTATCTACTTTAGATAATGATACAATTCTAGCGTGTTCATGGATACCGAAGTATGACGATAAGTGTCATTGGGAAGAATGTGCAAACCATCATGATACTGGTGAATACAATGGTGAACTGCATAATGAAGGTAAAAGGAACGTTGAACCTCATGATTTTATAGTAACTAAACAACCTGACTGTAGACTGAAAGGGGAGGCTAGGTGTAATTGTGGCTATACGAAACCTATAGATAAATTAGACCATATTCAACCTGCAGATGGAAAGTACACTGCAGCAGGAGAATACAACTGGTGTCAAGGATACTGTTCTAGATGTAAGCAAGTAACAGCTTGTAAAGGTTGTGACTTTATATGGGTTGTGAAACCAACTACAACACAGGCAGGTACAATGAAATGTAAAGATTGTGGTAAGACATATTCACCATCAAAACTTATGGTGAAGTTGAAAACAACTTGTCCATGTGGCGGTGAGCATGAGCTCCCACAAGTAAATAAAAGTAGATGGGAATTTCCTGACCATCTTGAGGAAGGGGATTTTATAGGGAAAGAAGATGGAGAATATTTAAGATGTACTAAATGCAATGAATTAGTAAAAGTTAAAAACCATAATACATCTAAAGGGTACTGCATACATTGTATGTACAGAAACGTAAGGGTAAACCAAAAAATTGTAAGTAGAAGTGGTAATACAGCAACTGTAGAAGTAGAATTTTTAGGAGCTACAGTAAACTCTATAATTAGATATACACCCTACTCAGTAAATGGATATATGTATGGTTTTGGTTCGAGTGTAACTAGTTTTACAAAAATAGCCCCAAATAAATTTAGGTTTGTGTGGACTAAGACAAAAAACATGACACTTTATGGAGGGGTTACAGGGCAATATTATTTGAATACATCAATAGGCACGATATACCAAGATGTATGGGCAGACGAAGTCACTTATTTCGATATTTCTAGCCCTACAATAATTTCAAAGAATGTAACACCAGACCCTATATCTACCTGGTCTAATGTAAAAGTTATAACCCTTGTCGCAAAAGATACAGAGAGTGCACAACTGCAATGTGCATTGTATAAAGACAATATAGAGATACTACCTTATAGAAGTATGTCTAAAGATACCAGTGGAAATTATATAACAGATTTATACGTGCAAGGTGTATATCCAACAGATACTATATTTGAAGTAAGAGTAAAGGATATTGACCAAAACATAACAAGTTCAAATATTACAATTTCTAAACTAGAAAACGAAGCTCCTACTATTACCTATACCTTATCGCATGAAGGCTTAACAAGTAAAGATGTCATCATTAAAATAAAGGCTCATGATAATCATAGTGGAGTTAATCGTATTAAATTGCCAAATGGAACATTTATTAAAAGTGATACTTGTGAATATAAGGTATCTGAAAATGGGACATACACCTTTCGTGCAGAGGACAACATAGGTAATGCGTGTACAAAAGTAATAAACATCATAAACAAAGTATCTTTGCTTACAGCCGATATTACTTATTCTGATTTTATAATCAGCAATCCTGATGTACCAGGTAGTTTATTAATCACAAATACATCTCCAATATGTATTAAAGTTATTTTAAAGCAAGTAAAACCACTCTCTGATGATTTTACTTTGGTTTCACGAAATAAGTTCTCAGAACAACAATGGGCAGATTTAGGACTAATAGAAAGTAAAAAATATATAGCGTTAGGTTTAAGAGAAAACAGCAATATAACCTGGTTAAATAACGTGGATCTATTTGAAATTCCTATTCTACCTAAAGAAACGAAACAGTTTCAAATTATCACAAAATCAGGACATTCATTCAAAGAACAATATAATATAAAATATGAATTGTTATTTGAAATTGAAGGAACTGAATAATTAATAAAGCAGTAGAACACGAAAGTGATCCTACTGCTTTTTATATTAAAACAATGAAAGAGGTCATTTAAATGATAACAAGAAAAATGTTTAGAGCAATGGAACTAAAAAATAATGCAAAGCAAAAGGTTATTGATAAAATAAAAGAGCAAAAAGGTGGTTCTGAGTTAGTAGAAGTATTAATCTTGATTGCTATTGTATTAGTTGTTGCAGTAGTTATCTTCCTACCTCAAATAACAACGTTTTTAAAGGGTCTTATTGCAAAACTTACAACATATACCGATAAATTATTTAACTTTGCAGGTTAATATGTTAAAACTAATACTTTTTACATCAGTACTTATTTATGCATCGGTTATAGATGTTAAAACAAGAATTGTCCCAACAAATGTGTTAGTACTGCTTTTAATAATAGGCTTGCTTAATGTAAGCCTATTATCCCTAGTGGGACTATTTATAGTGTTTATTCCATTTTTCATTATATCACTGTTTACAAACATTGGCGGTGGAGATGTTAAACTTATGGCTATGTGTGGCTTTATTCTTCAAGGAACAAACGGAATTATGGCACTTTTAATTGGATTACTTATTGCAGCTATATTCGTACCAATCATTAATAAACTAAACCATAAGCCGATTAATTCATTTTTCCCTTTAGTCCCCTATTTATCGGCAGGATGTGTTATAACAAATATTATTATTTTAAAGTGAGGATTATCAAATGAAAATTTATAAAAATAGAATAGTTATTATTGCTTTATGTTTAATCTTAGCTGGATTATTTATGTTCTTATACAGCAAATCGTTTAAATCACAAACAAAAACTATTGAAGTGGTAAAAGTATCTAGTGATATAAAAAAAGGAGCACTTATCACTAAGGATATGATTACTGTTCAAAAAGTGGGTGAATTTAACCTATCAAGCAAGGTAATTAAAAATAAGCAAAAGGCAATAGATACATATGCACTAGCTGATTTTTCTAAGGATGACTTAATTTTAAGTGACAAAATTGCAAATGTTCTTCCATTAGGAAATCAAAAACTAGAAAGTCTTGATGGCTCTAAACTTGCAATGTCAATATCAATAAAAAACTTTGCAAATGGTCTATCAGATAAATTGCAACCAGGTGATATAGTGTCTTGTATTGTAACTAAAGATGATGGAGCAGTTATCCCACCTGAACTGACATACGTTGAAATTTTAACTACAACATACATAACAGGTCAAGACAAAGAACCTAATGGAACAGAACAAGAAAACATTGCTACAGTTACACTATTAGTTTCACCTGTACAAGCTGAACTACTAGCAAAACATAACCAATCATCATCTATACATCTAGCATTAGCATATAGGGGTGAATTAAAGCAAGCAGAGGTATTTTTAAGTAAACAAAGTGAGGTGTTATCAAATGTCAAAAACAATAGTAATAACGGGCAATAGCTGTAAAACTGTATTTAGTTATTATCTTGCAAATTACCTAGCTACTGATAAAAAGAAAGTGTTAATGGTGTCAACAGATAACAACATTCCTACCTGCAGGTTATTAATGCCTACTAATAAAAACACAGAAGATAAGTCTTTAGGTGAAATCCTTTGTAATGTTGTCATTGATAAAACTTGCATAATGGATAACACAGTTATATCTTCAGCTAACAGTAATCTAGGAATTATAAGCTATACACCATTTAAGATGGCAAACAACTATCAAGAACTTACGCAAAGTGGCATTGAAGATTTCTTTAGAGTTTTATATTCATTGGCAGACTATATAGTAGTAGATACACAAACAACTGTAAATGATATTGATAAATATGCAATTTCAACAGCTGATGTTTGTCTTTGTATATCCACAGCAGATTATAAAGGATTAGCATATAGACAAGAAAAAAAGCTACAGAACAGTATAAATATATTATACTGCAATAATCCATATAATCCTGTTGAGGATATTTTACATACTTTTGATAAGCAAGTAAAATACATAATACCATTTATAAAGGAATTACAACCAATATATAATGGTGTTAATATTACTGATATTAAGTGCCCTAAGAGCCTTGTAAAAGTAATTGAAAAATTAAATAAGGACGTGATTATTGGTGAGTAACATAAAAAACATCAAGGAATATATTGAAAAATCCACACCTAAAAGTTATTTGAAAATTCTTAGTGATACACAAAACTATGTAAAAGATAACTGTTGGGAGTTGTATCAAAACACATCATCAAATAAAGATAAAAAAGAAGTTATTCTATCTTTTATAGTTAAATACATACGTGATAAATCCTTTATTTGCGGTAATCTAAGCGAGTATGAATTGGGCCAAAAACTGTATTATGATATAAATGAATATTCAGTTTTGACACAATCTCTTGAAGATGAAACAGTTGAAGAAATTAACGTTAATGCGTGGAATAATATCCAGGTTAAATATTGTGATGGTACTGAGAAAAAACTCCATCCATTTTGCTCGCCACAACAAGGTAAAGATATTGTTCAAAAATTGTTGCAAGAATCTAATGTTACGATAGATAAAGGTCAACCTATGGCAGAAGCTCATGTTGGTAATCATATTCGTGTTGTAGCTTTAATTAATCCTGTTGTAGATGAAAACGTTGGTGTATCTTGTTCTATTAGATTGTTAAGTAAAAAGGTATTTACAAAACAACAATACTTAGATACAGACTTTGCAAGCGAAGAAGAACTTGATTTTTTATCTCTTTGTTTAAATTATGGCGTTTCATCAATTGTTACAGGACGCACTAACAGTGGTAAAACAACATTGGAAAACTACTTGCTCTCTATTGTTCCTGATGATAAACGTATATTTACAATCGAAAGTGGAGCACGTGAGTTGAATCTAATTAAATATGATGATGAGGGTAATGTAATAAACAATGTAGTTCATACATTAACTCGTCCTAGCGAAAACAATAATGAGAATATCACACAAGAAAAGCTAGTATCAAAAGCCTTACGTTTTGACCCTGATATAATTTGCGTAGCTGAAATGAGAGATAGTGAGGCTTATGCAGGGCAAGAGGCTAGTTTAACAGGTCATACTGTTATTACTAGCCTACATGCAGGAAGTCCAAAACAAGCACACAACAGGATAGCAAATTTATGTAGAAAGCTATATGCTATTGATTATCAAACAGCATTAGTACAAGCTTGTGAAGCTTTCCCAATTGTAGTATTTATTCATCAGACAGCCGATTATGTTCGTAGAATTATGGCTGTAGCAGAGGTCATAGTTGATGGTACACATATAGAGTACAATACTCTATATAGGTATCAAGTTGAGTCAAATGAGGTTATAAATGAGCCTATATGGCATACCAACTAATATATTAAATAAATACATGAAGGTGAATTAAATGAGTTATTATCTTAGTATAGCCTTTATATTTATTAGCTTATCTGTATTTATATCTGTGCCTTTAAGAAAAAAAGATGTATTAGAGTTAATAAATATTTTCAATTCAGAAGTAACATTAAAACAATTAGCAAAGACAAAACAAAATAAACTTATACTATGGTTTAAACGAACAAAATCAATGCTTAACGCTACAGGACAAGGCTCAAAGTTTACGTTATTAATTTTATTAAGTATAATGCTTTTTACTGCAGGTATTTTTATAGGATTACTATTTAACAATTATTATTTAGTACCTATTGTTTCAATTACGTTAGGTATCTTACCCTTTATATACATACAATTTCAATATATAGAGTACAAGCACTTTGTAGTAGAAGAACTAGAAACAGCTTTATCTATTGTGACAAGCTCATATGAACGATGTGAAAATATTGTACTTGCATTTGAAGAAAACATTGAGTATATAGGACAACCTATAAAATCTATATTTCAAGAGTTCTTATTTTCTGTAAATCAAGCTAATATTTCAACTGCTGTGGCTATTGAAGATATGAAGTTGAAAATTAACAACAATGTTTTTATAGAATGGTGCGAAGCTTTAAAACGTTGTGTATATGATAGGTCACTTAAAACATCATTAAGACCAGTAGTCAATAAGCTTTCAGATATAAAAATAGCAACTGGTGAACTTAAAAACATTTTATATAATGCAAAACGCACCTTTTTTCAATTGTTAATTATATCAATTGTAATGCTTTTTCTAGCATTTTATGTATTACCAAAAGGCTTTAATATACCATTGCCTTCATCATCCTCTAAATGCATACTAGCAATAAACATAGCTTTAATAATTGGAATCTCTATTAAAGCATTAATTGAAACCAAAGACGTTGATTTTGACTTATAGGAGGGGTTACATGCTTTTATTAATATTAATTTACATAGCCGTTTTCACTGCTATGTATTGCACTCTTACGTGCGTTCTTAGAGTACCTAAGATTTCAACTTCAATAACTACAAATCGGATTTATGGAAGGGAACAAAAAGTTAATTCTTTTCAAAGTGTAGTTACTTTATTATCAAATAATATTGCACCATTTGTACCACTATCACCTCTTCATGAAAACAAATTACAAAGGTCTTTATCATGTGCGGATATTTCACAAACTCCAAAACAACATATAGCTACTTCATTTATTTACACATTCCCATTCATAGCTTTTATGATAGCTTTATTGTTTTACAAGCCCCTGTTAGCCTTACTTCCTTTGGCAGGTGCGATATATATTTTTATTCATAAAAAGAATGAAGCAATAAAAGCAGGTGACAAACGTAAATATGAAATTGAAAAGGAACTACCTCGCTTTACATCATATTTAGAAAACATTATCAAAACAAATAGAAATATAATTGAAATATTAAGTATTTACAAGCAAAACTATAACTCTGAATTAAGCAAGGAACT
>DAMDCT010000063.1:14779-16997 GCA_032091455.1 Oscillospiraceae bacterium
GGTGATATGAAAACAGGTAATCAAGAACGTGCTTTAATTCGTATGGAAACCAGGATAAATAGTGTTCATCTTTCAGAAGTTATAAGAGGGTTATTATCTTTTATTCGTGGTGATAACATGACAATGTATTTTGAAACATTATCACGTAAATTATCATCACTTTGGCAACAAAGATTGAAAGAGCAAGCACTTAAAAAAGAACCTAAAGTAACACGATTATCATACATTTTAGCAGCTGCTGCTTTAGGTACAATCTTTTATGTAATAATAACTTTACTGTTCAGCATTAGAATTTTATAAGGAGATTGTATGAAACGTTTTAAATTAAACAACAAAGGTAACAGTCAGCTTGTAGCAGTCTTAATTTCAATACCGGTATTATTATTGTTCCTGTGTGCTACAATAGGTGCATTTGCTTATTCAAATACTTATAATAGATTAGATGATTTTGCTGATGAAATGATAGCAAAGGCAGGCAAAATTGGCAAATGCAGTGGTACAGCAATAGACACTAGATATGATGAATTGCAAGATGCAACTAAGTTATCACCAACGGTTGAATTTTCTGCAACTTATTTTGATAGTGCGAAAAAAACTGTACAGTATGGAGATACAATTACATTAACACTAACTCTTAATATGAAAATATTTGAATTCTATGATTTTTATGTTCCTAAAACATTAATAAGGGTTAAAACAACTCAATCAGAACAGTATTGGAAGTAGGGGTGTTGATGAAACTATATAATCCTATCAAACAGCAACTTAAATCAAAACGTGGTGATGCATTAGTAATTAGTGTTATTGTAGCAATGGTTATAATGATGTTATTCTTTTGCTTGTATCAACTAGGACGAAACATATCGACAATATCATATGTAAGAGATACATCTGAGCGTGTTTTTGATATTTACACAACTTCTACTGGTAAAGAAATTATGTCATCAATTAAAAGCGGTAATGACTATGTTGTAAACATCAACCAGACAAGCTATATTAAACAACTTGAAAAATCGTTAGGCTTAACTAACAATAATCTTATTGGATACACTGATGGTGTCAAACGTTTTAAAATAACTAATCTTGATACATCATACATAATTAATAATGCATTAAAAACAAAAGTAATGTATGTACTAAATGTACCATACTATTTTTTCGGTATTGAGGTTACTACCCTTTCAAAAAAGGTAGTAATAGAATGCCGATACAACTTAAAATAAAGGAGTATTAAAATATGCCTACAAAACTACCTAGAACAAGAGAAAACTTTCCGAACCAAAGATTATGTATTACAGGAAAGGTAATGCCCCAAACACATGATTGGGCAGAAGAAATCAAATGGGAACTTCACAAACAACTCTCAGGCTTAGTAGAAATGACAATAGAGTTTGCAAAAGCAAATGAACAACAGTTTAGAAAGTTTTGTGAAGATAACAAGGATAAGTATTAGCATATAATATTAATATGTTATGAAACTTAGACCTAATTGGGTGAACTAATTATGATTGATATATTTATTTTATAAGTGTATAATCAAATTAAAATACGATATATATTTTTATTGAATGAGGTGCTTTGACTATATGGAGAAAAGTATTACAATAACGAATAAGCAACAACTCTGTGCAAATCACAAAGCAGAACACGAACCCTATGAATATGATAAATATGAAATAACAAATCGTGAGGACTTTAGTCAGTGTTATGTTGCCATATATGACATTCCACCATTAAAAGCTAATTACCCTTATCACTTTCATATTTCTAATACTGAAGCTTTTTATATCATAAGTGGGAAAGGAATACTGGAAACTCCTGAGGGAAATAAGGAAATCACAACAGGAGATGTCATTGTATGTCCACCTTCTGCCAGAAGTGCTCATCGAATTGTAAATATATCTGAAACAGAAGTATTATCATATATAGATTTTGACACTACAAACTCACCTGATATTGTGCACTATCCACATTCTGATAAAATGGGTGTTATTGTTCATAATCATCCGAGCACTTTTTTTAAGAATAATTCGAGTGTTGACTATTATGAAGGTGAATAAGATATAATTATATAAACATTACAAAAAGGATTGAATTCTATTTTAGAGTTCAATCCTTTTTGTGCACACTAGCATATATTCAAATAAGAAAAAATAAAGAGGTGGTTATTTACGAGTACCTTTCAAAAACGTGACCCTATATTAAGTGAAATAACAAC
>DAMDCT010000064.1:0-5990 GCA_032091455.1 Oscillospiraceae bacterium
AAAAGTATGCCTAATGGGAGATAACGGAACAGGTAAAACCTCTCTTATAAAAGCTGTTTTAGGTGAGCAAGATGAATATAAAGGCGTAATAAGTATTACACCTAGAGCCAATGTGGGCTATATTCCTCAAGAAATACGGTTTGATTGTGACAGTGATAGTGTTCTTGAAGCTTTTTGCAAAGAGTATATTTGCACTCAAGGGGAGGCTCGCGGTATTCTTGCAAAATTCTTTTTCTATGGCGAAAATGTGTTTAAACGTGTCTCTTCTTTATCAGGTGGAGAAAAAGTATTATTAAAGTTAGCTGTTTTAATACAAAACCAGGTGAATTTATTAATTTTAGATGAGCCAACAAACCATATTGATATTGAAACAAGAGAAATGTTAGAAGATGCATTACTAGATTTTAAAGGAACTATTCTTTTTGTTTCCCACGATAGATATTTTATTAATAAGATAGCAAATCGGATTACTGAAATTAAAAATAAGGAAATTAGTAGTTTTTATGGTGACTACGACTCATATAAAAGTTTTTTAGCAGCAAATAGGCAATAATTATTCGGTATTTTTGCATATAATAATTTTATATTATCACCATATATATTTGTAAGCAAAAGTACAGTATAAAAAATAAAATAATATTAAATATTAATAGAACTCTGAATTTATCGGACTTCTATTCTGCTTTCTCCGTTAATATAATGGTAGTACATATTAACTCGTAATACTTATTTCATTTTAAATGAACTTTAATTATTTTTATAAAAGCTTTGACTTATGTGGTTTTATAAAAATTTAATAATCGCCATTTAAAATTAAATTAGTTTAATACGTAAGGGGAGAGCAAATCATGATAAAAAAACTTGCCATAGCGTGCTTGTTAGCATGTTTATGTATTTCTACTGTGGGATGTAGCGGCGTTTCAAAGGAATATGATGGGGTTAAAAAAGCACAAGCAGAAGTGATAAAACAAAATAGTTGTCATATGGTCATATCATCTAAGGTGAATGCTAAAGAGAAAACTGACGCTATTGTAACGGATTTTACTTATAAGGTAAACGATAAGGGCGTAATGGAATATTGCCATTCTCAGCAGGATAGTGCAAATAAGCTTGTATACTGTGAATATAGTGATGGTGTAAAGGCTGAACAGTGGCTTCTTGGAAATGGGTGGAGTGTAATTGAGCCAGTTGCTTATACAAAGGAAAATCCTCATAGATATATTGAGCTTTTAACTTCTGCCATTGATAAAAAGGCTATTTCAAAGTTAACCAAGGATAAAGTGGAAACTAACACACAATATAATATTTCATTGAACGCATCAAAGCTTAATAAGACAACTTATAAGGATGCGCCAATTGAAGTAATATCGCAAAATATCAGTTTCCTTGTAAATGCAAAAGGTGAACTAATATGCTATAACGATAAAGCTGTAATCTTTGATAAAGAAACAAAGAGCGAAGCGGAGTATTTGTTAGAAGTACAGTTAAGTGAGCATAATGCAGTTGCAGAGGTTAAAAAACCCGAAGTTAGAGCAAATGCTTTAGTTAAGCCTGCACCAAAGCCAACAACTGAAACACCTGCTAAAGCTGAAGTAAAACCCACAACCAATGCAAAAAACATACACTAAAATGTAATTATATAATTTTACTCAATCAACTAAACATTGATTGAGTATTTTCTTTATGATATACTAATGCTAATTAGATATGAATAGGTAGGTGTGAGATATATGACAAGTACAGCAAAAACTGCACTGATAACTGGTGGGGCAAAGGGCATAGGCAAAGCTTGTTCAATAGAATTAAGTAAACAGGGATATAATGTTATAATTAATTACAATACATCAAGACAAGAAGCCGAGGAATTAGCAAGTAGTTTGCAAAATGCAATTGCAATAAAAGCCGATATTTCCAATGTTGATGATGTAAACAGAATGCTAGATAAGGCATATGCTACATTTAACAATATTGATGTTCTTATAAATAATGCAGGTATTGCACAACAAAAATTATTTACAGATATAACAGAGCAAGATTGGGATTTGATGTTTGATACAAATGTAAAAGGTATGTTTAATGTATGCAAAGGTGTTTTGCCCAAAATGATACAAAACAGGTACGGGAAAATAGTGAATGTATCATCTATGTGGGGTATAGCAGGGGCTTCTTGTGAAGTGCATTATTCCGCATCAAAAGCCGCAATAATAGGTTTCACAAAAGCACTTGCCAAAGAGGTGGGACTATCGAATATTAACGTAAACTGTGTCGCACCTGGCGTTATTATGACTGATATGAATAGTAATCTTGATGAGCAAACGCTTGAATCACTAAAAGAAGAAACACCACTTAATTGTTTGGGAACACCGCAAAATGTTGCGGATGTTATTGCATTTTTAGTAAGTGGTAAAGCTGAGTTTATTACAGGACAAATTATTAGTCCTAACGGAGGAATTGTAATATAAATATAAAATAATTATTTCGATTTAACCTTGTTTTTTTAATTGATTATGTTATTATAGTGTAGTAAAATAACCAATTAAAATTAATAGCATGGTAACTGTTTGAATAATATATTTTTTAAACAGTTTGGACGAAAGGAAGGGTCAGAACATGAATTTAGTTAAACCAATAGCATTAGCAAAAAATAAAGTTGCACTATGTAAAATTGTAAAAAACGAATTTGAAAGACCTGCAAAAATATTAGCATCTTATTTAAATAAAATTACAGGAGCTTCATTTGAAATAATAAATGTAACCAGTGTTACACCAACATTTATATTTAAAAATGTAGACCACGGAAATAATGGATTTGCATATAAAATATACGATAAGGATATTATTTTTGAAGCGGCAAACGAAAAAGCAACAGTATATGCGGTATATGATTTTCTAGAGAGAATAGTTGGGTGCAAATACTTTACTAGTACATGTGAATATGTGCCTTGTGATGCAAACTTAACAGTATATTTTCAAGACTACAAAGTTAGTCCTATTATAGATTATCGTGAATTATATTATCGAGATTTCTTTAATGCTGAATTTGCAGAAAAGCATAAAATGTTACCAGGCGAAAAACATGAAGAATGGGGTTTTTGGTGTCATTCATTTGAAACGCTAGTGAGCCCAACTGAGTATTTTGAAACTCACCCTGAATATTTCTCACTATATGAAGGTGAAAGAGTAGGAGATCACGCTCAGCTATGTTTAAGTAACCCAGAAGTATTTGAAGTGTTGGTTAAAAATTTAAGAAAGCATATTGAGTCAAACCCAAATTCACGATATTGGTCTGTAAGTCAAAATGATAATAATGCTTACTGCCAATGTGAGCATTGCAAAAAGATAGATGAAGCAGATGGAACACCTATGGGTTCAGTTCTTAATTTTGTTAATAAAGTTGCGGCTGAGTTCCCAGATAAAATAATCTCAACCTTGGCTTATTGGTATACAAGAAAAGCACCAAAAGTCACAAGACCTGCAGAGAATGTGCATATCATGTTATGTAATATTGAGGCAAATAGAGGACTACCAATAGAAACCGATGCTCGCTCTAATGAAAATAAAACGGAGTTGCTAGAATGGAAAGAAATATGTGAGAATGTTTTCTTGTGGGATTATTGCATTCAATTTAGAAGTTTAGTAAGTCCTTTCCCTAATTTAAGAACATTAGCGCCAAATATTAAATTCTTTGTAGAAAACAATGTTAGAGCGTTATTCAGTCAATGCAATAGGGATATTTCAGGTGAATTTAGTGAGCTTAGAGGATATATGCTTGCAAAATTAATGTGGGATCCATATTGCAACGAAATTGATGTGATGAATGAGTTTTTAAATGGCTATTATAAGCAAGCAGGAAAATTTATAGGTGAATATATAAACTTAATGCACAATGAGTTAGAGAAAAGTGGTGGGGAGTTAAGAATTTTCGGTGGACCAATGGATTGCGACACTACTTACTTTACAAGAGAATTATTTAAAAAATATACTGATATATTTAATAAAGCTGAGCAAGCGGTATCAAACGATGTTGAAGCTCTATTTAGAGTTAAGACTGCAAGAATGCCAATTTATTATGCGGCAATTAGTTTAGGGTATGGTACTCGTGAAGAAATTATTGATATTATTGCCAGTTTTGCAAACCAAGCAAGAAAAATTGGACTAGAAAAAGTTGAAGAGTGGACAATTACAACTGACAAATTCATTACAGATGAAATAGCAAAAAACTGCAAATAGAAACACAAGTAAAAGCGTAAGGCAATTGGTTACCAATTGCCTTACGCTTTTTGTATATATAACTTATTGTATTGAAATATAATGGCATAACTAAAAGTATAATAAAACACGACGCTTATACTTGTTAAATTACATATAACTACAAATTATTTAATATTTATTGCTAATTTAGAAATAAAGGTATATAATTTGTGGTATTATAACTATTAGGAGGATAAATATGGGCGCTGTTATTATAAAAAATCTTGCGGATAAGATTAAGGAAAATATAGGGCAAGTCATCGTAGGAAAAGATGATATTATTGATAAATTGCTTGTGTCTTGTTTTTGCTCTGGACACATTTTACTAGAGGATATACCTGGTACAGGAAAAACAACACTAGCTAAAGCATTGGCGAAATCGCTTGAGTGTGATTTTAAACGAGTACAATTTACACCTGATTTGCTACCTTCTGATTTAACAGGCATAAATTTTTACAATCAAAAGAAAGAGGATTTTGTATTTAAAAAAGGTGCAATATTTACAAATATTCTACTTGCAGATGAAATTAATCGTGCCACCCCAAGGACACAGTCAAGTTTACTTGAATGTATGGAGGAGCATCAAGCAACCATAGATAGTATAACATATAAAATGAATGAACCGTTTTTAGTAATTGCTACACAAAATCCAATCGAAACACAAGGTACTTTCCCGTTGCCAGAAGCACAACTAGACCGTTTTTTCATGCGTATAGCTATGGGATACCCAAATGCACAAAGTGAAAAAGATATTTTGTCAAATTTCATGCTTGAAAACCCATTGGAAAAACTGCAAAGTGTTGCAACAAAAGAAGAAATTATCAAGGCGCAACAACAAGTAAAACAAATTACAGTGAGTGAAGCGGTAAAAGAATATATAATAAATATAATTACAGTAACAAGAAACAACGATAACTTACGTTTGGGTGTAAGCCCTCGTGGCTCACTAGCCCTAATGAGAGCATCGCAATGCTATGCAGGGGTTTGTGGTAGGGAATATGTCCTTCCTGATGATGTTAAGGCTGTTTGCGAGGATGTATTATGTCATCGTATCATCTGCAAAGGTAATAACTTGTTAAAGAAAAATCGTCAAGCAAATGAAATCATACAGCAAATATTAGAAAGTGTTGCTGTTCCAATTGAGGATTAAATTCTTGTAATATAAGCATTGTCCTTTTAAATAAAAGTTTTGTGCAAGAATTGCACAAAATAGAAAGGCAAGGGTTATTTAGATGGCTCTAGTTTTCTTAATACTTATTATCTCTATCATTACTATAATACATGATAGGTTATATAAAAAATACATCTTTAAAAATCTTACATACAAATGCTATTTTAGTACAGATGAAGTATATGAGGGCGATGAAATAGAACTTATTGAAGAAGTGAGTAATGAAAAGTTACTTTCAATTCCTTGGTTTAAGTCTGATTTCACGACTTCAAAATGGCTAGAGTTTGCAGAAACTCAATCTGTTGTAACCGACCAAAGTAGATTTGTAGCAAGCTTTTTTATGTTGAAAAGTTACCATAAAGTAACACGAAAATGGAAGGTTAAGTGCTTAAAGCGTGGAGTGTTTTATATTGATAAAATTTCAGTAGTTGCCTCTGATTTATTTGGTAATCATAATTATTCACAGGCGATTACTGCAAATATTTGCGTAGAAGTATTACCTAACCCTGTTGAATTGGAAACTCTTGATTTAGCTACAAAGCACTTGATGGGCGAGGTTTTAGTTGCA
>DAMDCT010000064.1:6000-16086 GCA_032091455.1 Oscillospiraceae bacterium
CACGTCATTTAATCGCTGATCCATTTTACATTAATGGCATTCGTGAATACAGCGAACGTGACCCAATGAATAAAATCAATTGGCTCGCTACTGCAAAAGAAAAACGTTTAATGGTTTTTCACAATGAATATACTATTGGGCAAAGTGTTGCTGTTATTTTGAATACGCAATCGCAAGAATATGAGCGTGTAAATGTCTTTGATGAACAAATGATAGAAAATTGTATAAAAGTCTGTGCAAGTTGCTTTTATCAAACACTTTATAATTCTATCCCAATTCAACTTATTGCAAATGTTTGCTTAAAGGACAGCTGTGAGCCAGTTATATCAAATAACAATTTTGGCCCAAGCCATATAAATGAATTATTACACATCTTGGCTCAAATTCCACTAGCTAATAATAAGGATTTTGATATTTTTTTGAAAAACATGGACGAAAAAATAAATAATACAGATATAGTTATTGTCACAAGCTTTGTAAACGAAGGAATTATTAGGTTTGCCCAAAATCGAAATGGAGTTAAAATTCTTTGTGTAGGCTATGTTGATATGCAGACTGTTCCAAGTGGTTTGGATATTTATCCGCTATTTGAAATATTCCAATCATAAATTATGCTGTGCAAGCATTGTTTTCAAACTTTAATAAGGATGGGTAAAAAAATTTATATGAAGAATTATTCAATTAATATATTAAAATATGCTTCGAGTTTTGCATCGTTATTGGTACTTTATCCTTTTGTGCTTATAATTAACGGGCTTTTAGGGTATGACTCTACCGGTGCACTTTTAAAATCTATTTTGATAATTGCCATTGGATATAGTGGCTACATTTTAGGATTGTTGGCTATTAAATTGAATAGAAATCTATTTTTAAAAATCATTTGTTTTATAACAGCATTAATTTTACCTATTTCATCAGTGTATTATTTTATGAAAAACAAAATAATAGAAATGATTATATTCATGTTATTAGCAGAAATAGTAAGCATTATAGGCTTGAAACTGTCTAATCAAAACTATTCAATTATTTTATCAAACAATAGATATTTTTATATCTCGATTACTTATTTAATTAGTATATTTTTTCTTTGGATTTTTAAAATTCCTATACCAATAATTAACATAATAATATGTTATTTATTCATGACCATTGTATATGGGTTTGCACATAATCGTGCAAATATTGAAGAGATGATGACAAGAAGAAAATATCCATTAAGTTTCCTGCCAGAAAAAATAACTTCCTATAACACTCGTTTGTTAGGGATTTACTTTGCTTGTATATTATTAGGTATGAGTTTGATAAAACCATTAGTTTTAGTTTATAAATATATTGCAAATGCTTTTAAACTATTTATGATACATATTATTGAAGTATGGTTAAGTTCTATTATAAAAACTCCACTCGATTTAAAAGACTATATGGGCGGAGGCGGAGGTGGAGATGAGCCGCAACCTCCACCGCCACCGCCTAAAATTCCCCCATTAAAGCCAACGACAAAAGAAATGATTATAATATGTGTAATTAGTGCTATTTTGTTGACTGTTTTTTTCTTAATTTTTAAAGATGTAATACTGAAACTGCTTTTCAGTAGGAGCGAAAAAAAACGAAAAGAGAAAATGGAACAAACTAATGACTATACAGATATTGATGAATTAGTAGAAAAACCCTTTAAACAAAAATTTATTAAAGATAAAAATAAGATTAAACAATGGAAAAAAGATTATCAGTCATATCTTCATATGATAGATGGCGTTGATAAGTTTAAATTTGGTTTTTCACTAGCTGTAAAAGGATTAGATTTAAAAGGCATTCCCATTGCAGAGTCGGATACTACCATTGAAATACTGCAAAAATCAAAATCAGTTTTAAAAGGTGAACATTATGGCGATGCTACATATTCATATAACGACATTAAATATGGTAATAATGAATTCTATCAAAAAGATATAGAGAATCTTAATCAATCGCTAATACATATTTCATTTGAATAAAATAAGTATTATACTTATTAATCAAATGAAATCTAATGCAATAAAAATCCCAAGACAAGAGTAAAACTCAAGTCTTGGGATTGAAATTATTGAAGAAAATTATGTTCAACCATAGGAAGATTGTGGTTGTTAAGCATATCGAAAATTACAAAAAACATAACTAATAGATATAACACTCCTACACAATAAAACATGGATAGAGTAAAATCGGATAAATGACGTTCGGGTTTTTCTTTCTTTTTTCGATATTTACAGTAAACTTTATCATATGGGAAAAAGAATATAATTAAGCACGGTATGTACAAGGGTAATAGATACAAATACCATTTAATGTCACCGTGAATATCAATACACATTATAGCCGCCCATATGTTGAATGCAAAATAAAACAAACCAATAAAAATGTAAACAATCCATACTTTTCTGAAAATTTGATTTTGCTGTTTTTTAATAGTATCTAAAATATATGATTCATCATTGTTACTTTTAACATTTGCAATATATTGGTCACATTCTACGCAAAACTTGTTTTTATCACTGTTAATAGCGTTGCATTTCGGACATGTTCTCAAAATAATACCCCCTATAAGTGTATAGTAATAATATAAATATATTATTACTATACACTTATTTACTAAAAATAGCAATAGTTTGATAATCGTTAATTGTATTCTTTTTGCAAAGTAAACGTTTCATCAAAAAATCTTGAAGGAACTTCTGATGCTTTTCCACCAATTTTAATTCCTATATAGCTGCCAATAACGCAAGAAATGAAGGAAGATGTCATTGCGATTACTCCAAAGATTGGTGCATTTCCTGCGTTAAAACCTGACATAATTGCAAGCCCTATTGAAACTGTAAAGCCAGTAATCATTCCACACCATGCGCCAACTTTGTTCATCTTTTTCCACCATAATCCCAATAAATATGGTGCTAAAAAAGCTCCAGATACAGTTCCCCATGAAAATGACATTAATAAAAGAATAGGGGTTTTTGTAGCGGCTATCACATATGATAACACGATGAACAAAAAGCAAAGTATTCTTGTAAGCAATAATGTGCTTTCTTTTGTAATATCCTTTTTAAATTTACCTGCAACCATATCAAGCGAAATAGTGGCGCATGATGTTAGTGTAATACCTGATAGGGTTGAAACGGATGCTGATAAAACAAGGATTAGAACAACTCCAAGTAAAATTGCAGGTAAGGTTGAGGACAACATTTGTGGTATCATCTGGTCAAATCCACCTTTTGGTACTTCATTAAAGAAAAGGCGAGAAAGTGAGCCAACATAGTAAGCGCCGATAGAAATAATTGCGGCAAACATAGTTGAGATAACTGTTCCTGCTTTTATTCCTTTATTATCTGCAACTCCATAAAATTTTTGCACCATCTGTGGCATGCCCCAACTGCCTATACTGGTTAGTAAACACAACCCAATTAAGCTTATAACTAATTGAGGAGAAAGTGCTGCGATTTTTTCAGTTTTCATAATATCAACAAGTCTTGTCATTCCATCTGCCAATCCGCCAACTTTATCAGAATTTAAAATAAAGATAACCATGAATATAACACCAAATATCATAATAATTCCTTGAATAAAATCAGCGGATAGGGAAGCTACATAACCACCCAAAATTAAGTAAATAGCTGAAACGATTGCAATAGCTGCCATTGCCCAGTGATAATCTACATTTAAAACCGTTTCGCATAGATAACTTAGACCTGAATAAACAGAAGCCGAATATGGTATCATAAAAATAAAAATAACAATAGATGCAAAAAGCTTAATTCTAGAGCTGTTATAGCGTGCTTCAAACATCTGTGGCATTGTTTTAATTTTCAATCTTCGAGTTACATCACGAGTTTTTGCTCCAAGAAGTTTCCATGCAAGATATGTTCCGAGTAATGCATTAGCAACTCCAATAAAAACTGCCCATAAACCAAATGTAAAACCAGAGCGACCGGCATAACCTATGAATATTACAGCGGAAAAATATGTTGTTCCATAAGCAAACGCTGACATCCACGGTCCAGCCTTTCTTCCTCCCACAACGAAATCAGTTAAGGTTTTAGCCTTTTTGGCACTTTTGCATCCTATTATTATCATAGCAATAAAATAAAGTGCAACTATTGCCCATATTTGAAATTGTTCCATAATATATAACCATTCCTTTCGTACTGACTGAGAGTTTTGTGCTTTCCGACATAATCTATGTCGAAAAGCACAAAACTCTTGTTTGAAAAATTTACTTTTCAAAGTGATAACCATCTAAATTATTTTATCGATTTAAAGCTTTTACTTGCTAAATTGTTTTCTATATTATATTCTAATTTCGTTAAAATTGCAAGTAATTTAGTAACATAATCAATTTTTTTATGAATTGTGTTTTATGTTGCAAAATTAATATGCTTGGTATATAATAAATTTTAATAGTAATAAATCTTTACTAAAAGATTTGTTACGGTTAAGTATATAAAAATTTAGCTATGCTATATTTTGTATTCGGATATGACAAACGTCGAAAAGCTTCAGCTGCACGAAAGGAATGGCGAAAAATATGAATATTAATCACTTAACAACTGAACAGCGTAATAATAATACAACTGAAATTGATGAGGCAAGCACGCTAGAGCTTGTACGCTTAATTAACAATGAGGATAAACTTGTACCTCTTGCAGTAGAAAAAGAAATTAACTCAATTGCAAAGGCAATAGATTTAATATATGACTCATTAAGTAATGGAGGAAGACTTGTTTATTGCGGAGCTGGCACATCAGGACGTTTAGGAGTGCTTGATGCAAGTGAATGCCCACCAACTTACGGAGTTTCTCCTGAAATGGTTATGGCTTTAATTGCAGGTGGTGAGGATGCATTGCTAAATGCAGTTGAGGGTGCAGAAGATGATGAAAATTTATGTGAAAAAGACTTGAAAGCTATTAACTTTAGCGACAGGGATATATTAGTCGGAATTGCTGCATCAGGCAGAACACCTTATACAATTGGTGGACTCGAATTTGCAAATAGTATCGGCGCAAGAACAATATCATTAACTTGTAATGCTAATTCTAAAATGGCAGAAATTGCAGACGTATCAATAGCACCAATCGTTGGCGCAGAGGTGGTTACTGGCTCTACCCGAATGAAAGCTGGAACGGCACAAAAACTTGTGTTGAATATGCTTTCAACAGGGGTTATGATTAAACTTGGAAAGGTTTATCAAAACTTAATGGTAGATGTAATGCCATCAAATAAAAAATTAATTGAACGTTGTTGCCAAATTGTAATGCAAGCAACAGGAGCTGATTATGATACTGCTAAGGCTAAATTAGAGCAAGTTTCATATAACCCTAAAACTGCAATTGTTATGATACTGGCAAACGTTGATAAAGATACTGCTAAATGTAGATTAAAAGAGAGTAACGGACATATAAAACCAACATTAAGGGGTTAATGCTATTATGGATAAATATATAATTGGAATTGATTCTGGTGGGACAAAAACAACTGCATGTGCGTTTTCAACAGATGGTATGTTGATTTGTGAAGAAGTTACCGGCTTTGGAAATGTTACAGTTGATTTTGATAAGGGTATTGCAAATATAAAACAGGCAATTGACAAAATAGTATCTAAATTGGGGCAGGAATATCAATTAATTTGTCTTGGCTGTGCAGGAATTGAAACTGGCGATAAGAAAGCAGTTGTGAAGGAATATCTTGAAAAAATATACGGTGAAAAAGTATATGTAACCAATGATGCAATGCTTGCGCTATATTCTGCTTTGCAGGGCGAAGATGGAATTTTGGTTATTGCAGGTACTGGATCAATTGGCTACTTAAAACAAGGAGAAGCTGTAAAACGTTTCGGCGGTTGGGGACACTTGATTAATGATGATGGTAGCGGGTATTCTATAGTAATAAAAGCAATTCGATATATTGCATACTCATTTGATACAAATAAAAGTGATACAATATTAAAAAGAGAAATATTTGAGAAACTTGAGATAACTGAACTTAAACAGTTAATAGAATTTACCTATAAATCATCAAAAGGCGAGGTTGCAGCACTTGTTCCAGCAGTAGTAAAAGCTGCAGAAGAAGGGGATTGGCAAGCACAATCCATACTTATGTGGGCAGGCGAAAGATTGGCTTACCTAGCAATAGGATTATGCCATGAATACAATGTAATTAAGCCTAAAATTGCGGTGTCTGGCAGTGTGCTTAAAAAGATTAATATTGTGGCTGAAAGCTTTAGGGACACATTAAACAGTGAGCTTGATGGATATACTATATTTGATAATGATTTTAATCCATCTAAAGGAGCTTGTTACATTAATTTATAGTTAATATTTATAATTGTAATAATTAATTAGAAATGAGGGCCGTTGAAATGCAAATTATTAAACTTTCAAAAGAGAATGAAAACGCTACAAGAGATTTGTTTAATAGTGTTGCACAATGTGAAGTTGTGCATAAGAAGTTGAACGAAATCCGATTCACAGAGCAGTTTATCAGTCAACAAGAAAATGTAATTAAGGTGAACTTTATTGCAACAGATTATGATAAAGTAATTGGCTTTGCAAATGCAAGTTATAGGAGTGATACGAATGAGGGATATATCACTTTTATTGTTGTTGATAAAGAATACCGTCGCAAAGGAATTGGACGTGCGTTGCTTAAGCAATTACAAGATGAGTTATACAACTTATCAAATAGCACACTTGAAAAATATGATGTAATATTTTTTAACCCAATTAATCTTGAGTGGTGCGTACCAAATACAAAGGAACACGATCATCCCAATGCACCAGGCGTTGATGTTTCTTCAGATGGATATATGTTTTTGAAAAATTGTGGTTATCGTGATACAGTTTATCAAAACTCATTCTATCAGCCATTAGCAAATTTTGAATTTTCGCCAAAGATTAAAGAAAGAATTGAAAGCTTAAAACAGCAAGATATTACAATTACTTTCTATGATAAAAATAAGCATTTCGGACTAGATGAGCTTTTTACTGATTTAGGTAATGAACAATGGAGAGAGATTATTATTGGAAATGTAATGAAGCCTGATGGTGGTTATCCAGTTTTAATTGCAGAACATAAAGGAAAAGCAGTTGGTTTTACAGGCCCATTATATGCTCAAGCAAGCGGTAGAGGTTATTTTGCAGGAATAGGGGTACATTCAGATTACAGAAAATTTGGACTTGGAAAAGCTCTGTTTTCTTCTCTTTGTATGTCACTTAAAGATTTAGGCGCTGAATTTATGACATTGTTTACGGGAGAAACTAACCCTGCAAGGAATATATATGAAACAGCAGGTTTTAAGATTGTTAAAACTTGGGCGGATATGAAATTTGAAATAAAATAATATATAAATAAGGAGGATATACAAATGAGCGAACAAAAAACTATAATGGCAATAGGCGGACATATTGGGGATATGGAATTAACAGCAGGTGGAGTGCTTGCAACAATGGCACTAAAAGGTTATAAAATAGTAACAGTTGCACTTACAGCAGGTGAGCGTGGATGTCCTGCACACCTTACAGTAGAGGAATACAGAAAACAAAAGGTTAATGAAGCAAAAACTTTTGCTGAAATGTTAGGTGGAGTTAGTGTAGTATGGGATTATCCTGATTGTGAACTTCCATTAAATGATGAAGCACGTTTTAAACTATGCGATGAAATTCGTCGTTATAAGGCTGATATTATATTAACTCATTGGAATGGCTCAATCCATAAAGATCATATTACAACTAATAAGCTTGTATTTGATGCACAGCTTTTAGCTGGTTTGCCATCAATTGAACGTGAGTTGCCTGCACACTATGCAAGGGGTCCATACTATTGTGAAAACTGGGAAGATCCAAATAACTTTATCCCACATACATATATGGAAGTATCAGATGAGGGATTTGAACTATGGGAAAAAGCAATATCTCACCATTGGTTTGCAGTAAATTCAAAAGATTTTAAATATAAGGACTATTATACACATCTAATGCGTGTTAGGGGAATTGAAGCAAGAAAAACAAGAGCACAAACATTTATGGTAGAGCCAATGAGCATGAGAGTTATAAAAAATGAATTTTAATTTATAGTTGTTTGTTATGACTATTCAGTATGTTAGGTTTACCGATGTAGGGAACGACCCCCGTGTCGTTCCCTTTTTAATTTTAGTTAACTAAAATTCAGATTATTAAGGGATGGTATTAAGTGAATTTTGATAATACAATAAAACTAATTAAACAAGGAATAGAAGAAGATATATTCCCATGCGCTGCATTTGCTATTGGTAACAAAAGTGAAGTGTTTATAAAGGATTCAATTGGCTGTCGTTCATTATACCCAGATAAAGAAATAATTACGGACGAAACCTTATTTGATATGGCATCACTTTCAAAAGTGATTTCGACAACAATGGTTGCATTTAAAGCAATCGAACTTGGAAAAATATGTTTAAATGATAAGCTGGAATATTTTTTTGATAATTGCTACGATAAAGGTGAAATAACAATACAAAACCTTCTTACTCATACAAGTGGAATTGCAAGTCATATTCCACTATGGAAACTAGGCATTAAAACTGATAAAGCTTTAGATACAATACTTAAAAATCAATTTGCATATAAAACTGGCAGTGAAATGGCATATAGTTGTATGGGATACATTATACTAGGTAAAGTGCTGGAGAAAGTTTTGGGAGAACCACTGGATGTTTTAGCAAAAGAGTATGTTTTCAATCCTCTAGATATGAAAACTGCAACTTATAGTCCTAAATCTAATAACATTGCTTCAACCGAGTATTCAAAAGAATTTGGTGGATATATTAATGGAGTTGTGCATGATGAGAATGCACGCTTTTTAGGAGGCGTGGCTGGAAATGCAGGTGTGTTCTGCACGCTTGATGATATGATTAAGTTTAGCACAATGCTTGCCAATAAAGGTGAAAACTATTTGTCGGAAAGAATGTTTAATACAGCAATTCAAAACTACACCCATGGATTTTGTGAAAACAGAGGGCTTGGTTTCATGTTAAGTGGTGATAGACCTTGTTTTGCAGGTGATTTGTTTAGTGAAGGAAGCTATGGACATACTGGTTTTACAGGTACATCTATTTTTGTGGATAAAATAACTGGACTATATGCAATTTTATTGACAAATCGAGTGCACTTTGGTCGTGAAAATGATAAGATTATACGATTTAGACGATTATTTCACAACAGTATTTGGGGAAGTTTATAATATGAGAAAGTTTGAAAAATAAATTTTATGCAAGAGTTTTGTGCTTTTCGGCATAGGGTATTTAAAATTTGGCTAAGCTAAACCGCCCAAAACTCTCAGTCAGTACGAAAGGAATGGTCGGAATTATGATTAAACATACAGTTAATTGTGGAATAGATAATTTGAAAAGTAATAGCAACTTGCTAAAAGATAAGCGAATAGGGATTATAACTAACCCAACAGGTGTTGACAAAAATTTAAAGTCAACTATTGATGTATTAAATGAAAACTATAATCTTGTTTGTATGCTGTCACCTGAACATGGTGTTCGCGGAGATTTACAAGCAGGAGATAAGGTTGAAAGCTATATTGATGATAAAACTAAATTGCCGGTTTACAGTTTATATGGGCAAAGTTGCCACATTAAACCTGAAATTATGGATACAATTGATGTAATAGTTTTTGATATTCAAGATGTTGGGGCAAGATTTTACACCTATATGTATACACTAGCATATGCAATGGAGGATGCCTCAAAGGATGGAAAGACAGTAGTCGTTCTAGATAGACCCAATCCAATTTCTTGTAACAAGGTGCAAGGAAGTGTATTGGACAAAAAGTTTGCATCCTTTGTTGGTCGTTTCAAAATAGCAACACGATATGGAATGACAATGGGAGAGTATGCACGGTTTATAAATGCGGAATATAATATTAATTGTAATTTAGAAGTAGTTGAACTTACAGGGTACAACCCAGATCTATATTATGATGATACTGATTTAATATGGATTTCACCATCACCAAACTTACCAACAATTGATTCATGTATTGTATATATAGGAACTTGCATTTTTGAAGGAACAA
>DAMDCT010000065.1:0-488 GCA_032091455.1 Oscillospiraceae bacterium
GCATAAATCAAAGCTTTTACAAAAATAATTAAAGTTCATTTGAAATGAAATAAGTATAACAATAAAAGATATAAATAGAAATTGAGGATAACATAGTGTTGTTACTAACTGCAGAAAAAATAAGTAAAAAATACACTGAGAAAGCACTACTCGATAATGTAGTATTAGGCATCAATGAGGGTGACAAAATTGGAGTTATTGGTGTTAACGGCACTGGTAAATCGACCTTGCTTAAAATTATTGCAGGACTTGAAACCCCAGATAGTGGAATAATAACAAAAGCATCTGGGATAAGAGTTGGTTATCTTCCTCAAAATCCAGAATTTGAGGAAAACTTAACGGTTTTAGAACAAGCAATGAAAGGTATCTCAGACCAGCAACGTGAGTCAAAGGTATATGAGTGTAAAGCTATTCTTACAAAGCTTGGATTGTCAAATTTCGATGAACCTATAAATCAGCTTTCTGGGGGACAAAAAAAGCGCTTGTCA
>DAMDCT010000065.1:498-2794 GCA_032091455.1 Oscillospiraceae bacterium
ATTGCAAGTGCACTTGTTACTCCTGTTGATGTTCTTATACTTGATGAGCCTACTAACCATATTGATAATAATACAGTTGACTGGTTGGAAACCTATCTTGCACGATATAATGGTGCTTTACTAATGGTAACGCATGATAGATATTTCCTTGACCGAGTTACAAACAAAATTGTGGAAATACAAAACGGCAATTTATATACTTATCAATCTAACTACACCAAATACCTTGAATTGAAATTAGAGCGTGAAGATATGATGGTTGCGAGTGAACGCAAGCGTCAAACCATGTTGCGCAAAGAATTAGCGTGGATTCAGCGTGGCCCTAGAGCACGTGGTACTAAACAACGTTTTCGTGTTGATAGGTTTGAAGAGATGAGTTTACAAGAAGTTGACCTTAATCCAGAACAACTCAAAATGAGTTCAATGAGTTCAAGGCTTGGTAAGAAAATCATTTCACTAGAAGGTATCACAAAACGTTATGATGATAAACAATTAATCAAGGATTTTTCATACACATTATTGCGTAACGACCGCATTGGAATAATCGGTGAAAACGGTTGTGGAAAGTCCACACTACTAAAAATCATAAACGGCTTAGTATCTGCTGATAGTGGTGTACTCGAAATTGGACAAACCGTTAGCATTGGATATTTTTCACAAGAATGTGATGATATGAACACATCAGAGCGTGTAATTGACTATATTAAAAATATATCAAGTGAGGTTATCACTCCTGAAGGAACGTTGACAGCTTCTCAAATGCTTGAAAAGTTTTTATTCACATCTGACTTGCAGTATTCAACAATTGGCAGACTGTCTGGTGGAGAACGTCGAAGATTATATTTATTAGGAATATTAATGCAAGCCCCTAATGTATTATTATTTGATGAGCCTACTAATGATTTAGACACACAAACTCTTGCAATTCTTGAAGACTATCTTGAAAACTTTGCAGGTGCAGTTATAGTTGTATCGCATGACCGTTATTTTCTTGATAAGGTTGTTGACTCAATTTTTGCATTTGAAGAAGATGGTGAAGTTCAATCATATCTAGGTGGTTATTCTGATTATATGTCTTATATCGCACAAAATAAACAAACAGAGGTAGTAAAAACTGCAGATACAAAACAGAAAAACAATCGCTCAAAATCAGATAAATTAAAGTTTACATTTAACGAACAACGTGAATATGATGCAATTGATGCTGTCATTGCCGACATTGAAAATCAGATTTCACAAGTTGAGCTTGACCTTGTTAATGAAGCAAGCAATTACACCCTACTTCAAGAACTGATGGCAAAAAAATCAGACCTTGAAACTCAATTATCCGAACAAATGGAACGTTGGGTGTATCTTAATGATTTATCAGATAGAATTGCTTCGCAGGAAAATAAGCAATCATAACAAAAAAAGACCCTCCGAGTGTAGAATCAAACTACATTTGGAGGGTTTTGTTATACTTTATGATATTACTTAGATTTTATAGCTTTTTTCTTAGTTTTCTTTTTAAACTCTAATGTCATTGTAAATATCTTATCAGTTGAGAATACTCTTACTGCTAAGAATAATACCACTGCAAGGATGATAACTTGATAAATCATTCCTCCGTAGAACATTGTCATATTTCCAAACAACAGATTTCCTGAAGCTGTAAATGTATGTGTAAATGGAATTGCACTAATTAATATTTTACCGATAAGAGGTAGTGAATTAATATCCATAAACATTGTAACAATATAAGGTATCATAGTTAAGAACATTAAAGGCATCATCAATGTTTGTGCGGCTTTAATGTCTTTTGCAAGCGCTCCTAATATCATACTAATTGCAAGCGCAATAAGTATTGTTAAGAACAGCTGAACACCAATCAACACAAACTGCGTAGGACCTAATTTTAAACCTAGTGCAGCAAGAGCAGAACTAATTCCTGCATTCTCCATCATTTCTGGAGTTGCGCCCATTCCACCTGTCATACCGTTCATGTATGATGAGAATCCAATCATATAAACACCTGCCATTAGCAATGAGAATACACCTGAAGCACACATTTTTGAGCCAAGAACTGAAAGTCTTGAAACTGGTGCTGACAACAGTGTTTCTAATGTCTTATCGCTTTTTTCATTTGCAATTGCTGCTGCATTTAGCTGAGTTGCAAACATTATAAGCATAAACACAATAATTGGAATGAATATTGATTGTTGCATTGCAAAACTCATTAACATGTTGGAGTTAATATTTTCACTTTTTTCTCCTACAACTGTAACATCCGTTGTTTTAATTGGATTCTTAATATACT
>DAMDCT010000065.1:2804-6313 GCA_032091455.1 Oscillospiraceae bacterium
ACTCAACATCTTTACTTCCAGTTGAAGTTTGCATAAGTGATGTAGAAATTGATTCTTTTATTGTATCAGCAACCATACGAGCTGATTCGTCATTATTGCTCATCATTGAAAAGCTCTTTAATGCAGATACAATTTGGATTTCTTGTGCTTTACCTTGTTTAATTCCCTCTTCAAATCCTTTAGGAATAACCGCCACGCAAGTATGTTTATCATATTCAAATGCTTTATTAACTAAGTCTTGTGGTTTTGTTCCCTCTATAAGAACAATATCAAGTCCTGCAGTTTTAAGTGCCTCAATAGATTGTTGGCTTAATTGAGTTTTATCTTGGTCACAAACCACAGCAGAGCCACTTTTGCCTTGCATCTCTTCGCCAATGCCACTCATCATATTACCAAGTAACATGAACACGCCAACAGCTACTACAAGACCAATAAGATTTTGAAAGGTTAAAAGTTCTTTTAACTCTTTTTTAAATAATTTAAAGAATTTCATCTGAATGCACCGCCTTTTCAAATACTTCTTCTAAGTTTGCAGCATTAAGTTCAGCTTTTAAATCAGCAGGCTTGCCAATTAAATGAAGTACACCTTTATTTATAATACCAACACGATCAGACAAGAACTCTATTTCAAGCATATTGTGGCTTGTGATAAGGAATGACATTCCCTCATCTGCTAGTTTTCTTATCATACGTCTTATTTCTAATGCATTTAAAATATCAAGCCCAGAGGTTGGTTCATCTAAAATTGCAAGTGATGGTCTTGTCATAATTGCACGCGCTAAAAGTAGTTTTCTTATCATACCACGACTATATGATGATATTTTATCATTTAATCTATCACCTAGTCCACACATTGCAACTGCGTTTTCAACATATTCTTTTTCTTGCTCTTTGTCATTTGTAAAAAGTGACGCCATAAATTCTAGGTATTTTCTACCTTTCATGTTCTTGTAGGCGCCTGCTTCATCAGGTAAATATGTAATCTTTTCTCTTACTTTTGATGGCTCTTTAACAATACTTATACCATCAACAAACGCATCACCACTTGTTGGCTGTATCAATGTGGAAATCATTCGAATTGTTGTTGTTTTCCCTGCACCATTTGGTCCTATTAATGCAAATATTTCTCCCTTATTAACCTCAAAACTAACCTCATTTGCAGCTAGTACTTCGGTATATTTTTTTGAGAGCTTTTGCACGCTCAATGTTGTTTCCATTTGGTATCATCTCCTCAATTAAAATTATACAGTATAAAATTGAACTGCTGTATTAAACCCTTGATTACAATTACCTTGTCAATATATTGTAAATATTTATACTGCATTTTATTTAACATAAAATCTAAGTACAGCTAGCTTTACATATTTAGTATACCACGCTTTACATTTAGCGTCAAGAATATATTTATATTTTTATTTTGCTTAAAATTTTCTATCAATTTTAACTTTTTATTTGGGTAAAATATAAAAGATAAAATTGAAAGTTGGAATATGAATATGGAAGAACTTATTAAAATACAAAATGTAAGCAAAATTTATAATTCAGATGAAAATGAAATTGCGGCTTTAGATAATATTTGCCTTACAATTCATAAAGGTGAGTTTGTCGCAATTGTTGGAACATCAGGCAGTGGGAAATCCACACTTATGAACATATTAGGTTGCCTTGATGTACCAACACACGGCAACTATTTACTTGAAGGCGTTGATATAAATACTCAAACAGACAATGAACTTTCTGTTATACGAAATAAAAAGATTGGTTTTGTTTTTCAGGGATTTAATCTTATCCAAAGCCTTAATGCAATAGAAAATGTTGAACTCCCCTTAATTTATCGTGGAGTTAAAAAGCATAATCGTCGTGAACTGTCACAACAAGCATTATGTCATGTTGGATTAGAGCAAAGACTATCTCACCTTCCATCTCAAATGTCTGGAGGTCAACAGCAACGTGTTGCAATTGCAAGAGCCATTGCGGCAAGACCACCAATACTGTTAGCAGATGAGCCAACAGGGAATCTTGATAGAAAATCAGGAACTGATGTAATGAATATTTTATTAGATTTAAATAAAGAGGGCAAAACTATTGTCTTAATTACACATGATATTTCAATTGCAGAACGTGCCTCACGTATAATTATGATGTCGGATGGAAAAATTGTTGTCTAATTATTCTCGCTAACTACAAATATATGCACTAATTCGTATTAAAGCACAGCACTTTAACTATTTATTTAAAAATGAAATGAAACATGAGAAACTTAGAGAAATCAAGCATATTAAAGAGAATTCGAGAGATACAGCTATCTAAATTGAAATTTCAGCGTTTTTCAGGTTGACATATTACTATACATTATATATAATAGTAATCACGTTAATAAATTGGAGGTAAAAACTATGTCAACAACTATGGCAAACGCACAAACTGTAAGCCGTAAATGGTATATACTAGATGCAACTGATGTGCCACTAGGTCGTTTAGCTGTTAAAGCTGCTCACATCCTTCGTGGAAAACATAAACCAACGTTTACTCCTCATGTAGACTGTGGTGATCATGTAATCGTAATCAATTGCGCTAAAACCGTTTTAACTGGTAGAAAATTAGAGCAAAAGAAATATTACTGGCATACAGGCTGGATTGGAAGTCTTAAGGAGATTAAATACTCTGACATGATGGAAAAAGAGCCAGATAGAGCAGTAATGATCGCTGTAAAAGGTATGCTTCCTGATACTACACTAGGAAGAAATCAACTACGTCGTATAAGAGTTTACAAAGGCAGCAAGCATGAAAATGATGCTCAAAACCCTGAAGTATATCCTCTATAAGCTTTAAACATAAAGCTTTAAGCTCGGCAGTATAAAGATGAAACAAAATAAGTATAATTAGGAGGCAATTTAGATGTACGAATCACGCCCATATTTCTATGGAACAGGCAGAAGAAAAAACTCTGTAGCAAGAGTTAGAGTATATGCTGGAAGCGGCAAGGTAACAATTAACAAAAGAGATATCGATGATTATTTCGGTCTTGAAACTTTAAAGCTAATCGTTAACCAACCAATTGAACTTACTGAAACAGTTGGTAAATTTGATATAGAGTGTACTGTAAACGGCGGTGGTGTTACAGGTCAAGCAGGTGCAATCAGACACGGTCTTTCTCGTGCTTTATTGCAATATGATGCTGAGCTTCGCTCAACACTTAAAAAAGCTGGATTCTTAACTCGTGACCCACGTATGAAAGAGCGTAAGAAATACGGTCTTAAAGCAGCACGTCGTGCTCCTCAGTTCTCAAAAAGATAGTTTTTGGAATATATCAACCCCTGCAAACAATTGTTTGCAGGGGTTTTTGGTTGTGAACTGAGTTTGCTTTTTAATTCTCCTTTTCCCATGTTTGGAATAGACCTAACAAAATTCACTATAACTTTATTAGTTTTTGTATAGCCTCTTTTTAAACTATAAATAAGACAACTATTATTGTCAAGAAATCTTTTCACGATTTCATACCCATCTTC
>DAMDCT010000065.1:6374-13960 GCA_032091455.1 Oscillospiraceae bacterium
ATCATGAAGCAATTGAACTTTTAAGCTATGCTCTATATCCAAGCACATTTTAATCATTATAAACCTTAAATGCATATCTATAGTTGATAACTCAATTAAATATGCAAAATCTAAATTAATATATTTGCCTTTATAAATCCCCATCTGATATTTGTCATAGTTTTTTCTATATGATGCAACCCTAAAATAATAGTTTTTATTTTTCAAAAAGTCAATTGCATCATCCTCACTAACTAAATCAAACAACACACCCTTTTCAATTTTCATTTTATCTATTAGTTGTTCGGCTGACAATTTTGGCTTATCTATATCTTGGATATACAAGTGAACACATCCCAACTATTTAAATATTTCCATTATACTCCACATTATCAAAATTTACAATGTATTTCCCACCCCCCACCATAAATAAAATCCGCTCGTATTGAGCGGATTTTATCAGTGTCTTGGATTTTTTCTAACGTTTAATATTGCTTTTAAAATTGCAGAAGTAACTTCTAGTCCAAGCTTTTCATCTTTTTCGATAAGCTTGTCAATATCATCACTTGTGCTTACTGCATAGTGTGGTGATAAGCTGTTTAGCGAAAGTGCTATAATATCTTTTTTACAACGGTCACACCGACAACAGTTCATCTTTTTTAGCGCTACTTCTAATCTGTTTATAACAAGTCTTTCTGTTATATTATATAAAATATTTTCACCCGAGCTATCATTAATCCATTTTATCTCTTTATTTTGAAATAAAGCTGTTGAGTTTTGTGCGGCAGGTTTCTCAACCACCTTTGGCTTATTTACTTCACTAACTGGGCTTTGATATTCACCATCGTTTGTTTCTTCATCTATTGATTGTTCTTGCTTTACTGCCGATGGCATAATTTTTTTATACATTGTCTCTCTATCAAAAGATTTCTTTGATTTAGGCACGCTTACACACCTTTCTTTATAAGTTCATCAACTAAATTAAGATAATCAGAAACAGCATTATTTTTAGAAGAATATTCATATATACTTTGCTGATTTGCTTGTGCCTCCATAATTGCAACACTCATTCTTATCGTTGTTTCAAATAAAGTTGTTTTTAGTTCATCTGCAATAAGCTGTGCAGTTCCTAAAATTTCCTTGCTTAGAATAGTTCGTTTATTAAATTTCGTTAATATTATACCCTCTATAAATAGGCTTGGGTTACAATAAGTTTTTACTTTTTCAACTGTTTCGGCTAGTTGCGCTATACCCTGCAAGCTAAATATATCTGCATGCATAGGAATTATAATGCTATTACACGCTGTGAATGCGTTAACCGTCAAAATACTTAATGCAGGAGGTGTATCAATTAAAATGTAATCATACTTTGCTGATAAAGGAGTTAATGCTTCTTTCAAAAGAAATTCTCTGCCTGTTTGTGTAAATTCAAGTTCTACACCACTTAGTAAAATATTTGAAGCGATAATATCAAATACACCTGTTCTCTGGATTGCAAATAAAGGCTTCACATCGCCTTTTAGTACATCATATATTGTAGCACAATCATCTGCTTGCGCACCTACACTGAATGTTAGATTTGATTGTGGATCAAGATCAACACAAAGCACCCTGTTACCTTTAGCTTTTAGTCCTGCGGCTATTGCACATGTTGTTGTAGTCTTTCCAACTCCACCCTTTTGATTTGCAAAAGAAATAATCTTAGCCATGAATATCCTCCCTCCCATTATAATAATTATTAACTTTATTATAACATAAAAATATGCAATAAAAAAGAACAATTTTGATATGAACTTTTCAACTGTAATATGCCCATATATGCACAAAACTACTCATTGTTCTAAGCCAATGAGTAGTTTTTATTATAATATTTTAAGTTCTCTATTAAATGATTTTACCTCTACTGCTCCTGTGTCTGTACGGAAATACACTGTTCTGCCAAAGTTTAAACCTGTATCTTCTGCAAAAAGTGTAACTCTATGCTCTTGTAATGTTTTTTTAACTGCTTCAATATTTCTTGCACCTATATTTCCAAATGCAGAATCTCCACTTACTTCAAACATCTTTGCACCACCAACAATTTTTGCTCTTAATCGTGTCGGCGAGCATTGCATAGCTTGTAATTTATTTAGCATATTCTTAATGCATGTATCTGCATACTTATTAACGCATTTTTCATTTTGTTTATCTAAAGAATATGGTAGCATAATATGGCCCAAAGCACCAATTTTTAATACAGGTTCATATAGGCAAATTCCTATGCACGAACCCAACGCATATGTAACTAACGTGTTAGGTGATTTTGTTATATTCATATCTGATATGCCGATGGTTATCATTTCACTCATATGTCCATTCCTAATCTTGTCATAATAATATTTAGAGAATCAATTGTTGGGACTAAAAGAATATTAGATGAAACTTCTTGATCCAAATCTAATAAAACTCCCTCAACAAAAATAATATCATCGGATACAGGATACATTTCAAGTGCCGGAACACTCAACAAAGCTCCAACCATATCAATTGCGACTGCTGGTACGGAAATGTTAATATTCAGTCCAGTTAGTGATGCAATTGCGTTAATATATGATGCAATTAATATATTTCCTATTTCGCTTATTGCTGACATTTCAATATCCGTTAACTTTGTTTCAAACGAAATATCTTCTCCTAATAATGTTTTAATTATTTCTTCAGTAAAACTTTCCTCAATTAAAAACATCATTATTCCTTCAATATCACCGTCGAACTTAGCTAAAATACCAACTTTAATGTTCTCAGGTCCACCAAGCAAAGTTCCTGCTTGTTGAATATCTACTATTCTTACCTTTGGCACTGACATATCAACACGCAAATCCAACATAGTTGAAAGAGATGTCGCAGCATTACCCGAGGCAATGTTTCCTATTTCAGTTAAAACATCAATATGGGTTTCATTAAGCTGTTGTAACTTATCTATTTTCATATGTTAATTCTCCATTCCATTTTATTGTCTATCAGATGGTAAAACTTGTCCTGCTGTTAGGCTATGTCCGTCAGCAAAAAACTTTGTGTTATTATAATCTTCCTCTACATTCAAAAATAGATAAGCAATATTAATTCTAACACCTATAAAACAAGTTTTTAATGCGACAATTTTGTAAGCAGAAATCTGATTAGCTGATTGTCGGGCTTCTGCTAATTGTTTTTGCAATTCAGCAGTCTTTTGCGAAATTTTATTCTTTTCTGTCATTACTCGCTTAAGCTCCAATTTTGCCTCTGGATCTGAAAGGGAATGGGATAATTCTTTTATTTTTTCTTGAAAATCTTTTTGTTGCAGTTCATATAATTCAATCTTTGATTCTAATTTTTTAGCTATTTCTATATCTTCATTTCCAGCTGGTGATAATTTATGACGGAGTTCAGCTGAATCAACTGTTATAGTTGTTGCGACATTTGTATGAGTACCTATGTATGCGGCATAAATCATTGTTCCCGCTTCACAACTTCCACCAATAATACTAGCTTTAGAACCTTTTAAAATTACAGATCCACCAGCTTTAGTTGTACTGTTCATTAGAACATCTGCTACTAAATCTCCATTACATTCAACTGTTGCATTTTCAATGTATTTACTTGTAATGTTACCTTCTGCAGTAATCTTACCTTTTCTCATGCCATTCATTCCACTTGATATACTGATATTACCTCCAGCAGTTATAGTCGCGCCTTCTACCATACCTTTTACTATAACATCTTGCTTTGCCTTAACTATAAATCCTTCAAGGACGTCACCTTGGATCATAACAGAACCAGAACAATCTATATTTCCAGTTGAACTATCGACATCGCCTTTTATTACATATACCTCATTTACACTAACAAGTTGTCCCTTTAATTCTACACAACCGTCTATATTTGCTAGAAGTTGTGTTTTGTCTTCTGATAAAACCGTATTAGGACCAGGTTTAATATCAGATACTTTACCTTTTTTATACTCAATTGCCTCTCCAAATATATTTGTGCCATCCATTCCCTCTTTAGGAGGAATTGCACTACACAATACGTCGCCTTTATTTACATTCTGCACAATCCCAAGTTCTCTATAATTTACTGTTCCATCTTCTCTTTCAACTAAATTTACAGAGTCATCAGTTTTAAAGTGATATTCAAGTGTTCCATTTTCCCCATCTACTGGTTGAACCCCCCTTGCTGCTACAAGTTCAGTATAAAACAATCTTCTATCGCAAAACTCTTTAATATCATCATAACAAATACCATATGTAACCGCACTATCCTCAAGTACTTTTAAAATATCTTCGGGCGTAACCTCTTGTTTAAATGAATCAACTTTCACCTTAATGTATGCCATAATATTATCGCTTGATACTTTAATAGTAATTTCCGCAGGAGGAATAACTTCTGGTTCTTGTTCCTCAATTGGTTCTTCCACTAAAGTTAATTCGTCATTATTAGCTAATTCATCTTGTGCTATCTCTTTATTAATATTATTATCATTAGAAGTTACATCATTTAAACTTTGGTCTGTATTTTGGATATCCACAGTTGTCACACTCCTATTATATTTTTTATAATTAATAAGTCTATCTTAAACTGTTAACAGTTTGCATAATCTCATCAGAAATTTGAACCATTCTTGAGTTAAACTGGAATGCCCTTTGAATTTCAATAACATCAGCCATGCTTTGGCCCATATCTACATTAGAATTTTCAAGATACCCACGCTTTATTTGGGGATCTTTACTTGCTGTTGCTGTACCCGAACTATCAGTTTGAGTAAAAAACAGTCCACCCTCAATTTTTAGTCCTCCATTATTGGCAAATGTAAAAACTCCAACATCATGATTATCTTTTTCATTTTTAACTTCTATACGTTGTCCTTTTGGATTGAGTACAAATCCACCTTGCATAGCAGTTAGATAAAACTTTTCTCCAACTTTTGTTAACTCAAAATTTCCGCATCTAGTGTATTTCGTGCCCTCAGCAGTTTCAACTGCAAAAAAGCCATTATCCTCTAGCGCATAATCCAAAATTCTGCCTGTATTTTGATATGAACCTTGATTATGAAGAACATCAGTTTTTTCAAGCTTTGTACCATGACCAACTTTTAAACTTTTGCCTTCTTCTTCTTTGTTAATATTGGTATATAACAAGTCTGCAAATGAAGATTTAGAGCCTTTATATCCGTACGTAGAGACATTTGCTATGTTATTTGCTATAACATCGAATCCCTTTTGCAGTGATGTGGCACCTACTGCAGCCGTGTAAAATGCATCAATCATAATTATGACTCCATTTCTCCGATGACAGAAACTATATTCAATAGCATTCTTATCAGTCATCGAAATGATAAAAAGCTAATTACTAAATTATTATACTTTTGCAATTTGGGTCATTGCACTTTCCAAAGTTCTATCGTATATTTTAAATGTTTGTGCTATATTTTGAAGTGTGCGTTGAGTAGCTATGGAAGTTGACATTTCTTTTCCTATTTCAACATTTGAGCCTTCTATTGTCTTTGATTTTATAACTGGGTTATCAATAAGGTCTGCATTCGTCCCACTATACATTCCTTCGTCAACTGTAGTCAAACTATCATAGTTTTTAAAATCATATATTGCAAATTTATCTATTTGGATGCCAGTAGCACCATATATATTTCCCTTTTGATCGGCAGTTATGTTATCAGTTTTAATTTGCATTGGTCCGTTTTTTCCCATAACACGACCAACTCCATCTAATGACAAGTACCCCTCATTGTCAATATTAAAGCTACCATTTCTTGTGTAAACAATACCCTTGTCACTTTGAACTGCAAAAAAGCCTTGTCCTGCTAATGCAAAATCCAATGCTCTTTCACTTTGCTTTAATGTTCCCTGTGAGTGCACTGTTGCAGCTTCATCATCAATTATATTCATTGTTGTTTCGCCAAGATCTGTTTTCCTTTGATCAACTCTACTCATAACCATTTTCCCAAAGGTAGTTGTTAAAATTGTTCCTTTTTTAAAACCTGGAGTATTCACATTTGCAATATTATTGCTAATCGCACTAAGCATGTGGTTTTGCTTTAGCATGCTTGACCCTAGAGTGTAAAATCCTCGTGTCATAACTATCTCCTTTTCTATGTAATACTGTTCTTGATAATATAAATTCACTACTGATTATTATAATCCATCATTACTTTTTTCAACTTTTTTAATACATTAGAATGTATCTGTGAAACCCTTGAATCGCTTATATTTAATATTTGTGCTATATCTTTAATTTTAAGTTGCTCTTTGTAATGCAAAGCTACAACCATCTGCTCATTTTCTTTAAGTGATGCAATTGCATCTGCTAACACATTGCATAACTCCATATCTGCCAATCGTTGTTCTGGCGAATTGCTCGAACTACTTAATAACTCTGTAATATTACTCTGGGCACTTGTTTCATATAGTACTTGTTCAAAAGAGTATACATTTAAAGAATAAACTTCTAATTGCATCTTGTCAAGTTCGCTTTGACTTACATTCATATAATCAGCTAATTCCGCTTGTGTTGTATTTCTACCTAGTTTATTAGTTAACGCACTTTCTGCTTCAGCAATATTTTTTGCCATTTTTTTTATTCGTCTTGGAAAGCAATCCTGCTTTCTAATAAAATCTATCATTGCTCCCTTAATTTTAATTGTAGCAAATGTCTCAAACTTTACATTTTTTCTTAAATCAAACTTTTCAACAGCATCCATTAGTGCAATTATACCTTCATTAATTATATCATCAAGGTAATTGAAATACTGATAATTCCCTATTGTTTTTAATGCAATGCGTTTAACTAGCGGACTATATTCAACTATTAACTCGTTTCGGATATCAACGCTTTTAGTTTTACTATAATTTTGCCATAAATCTATATATGGCACTTTAGGAACAACTTCATAAGATTGTGCTTGCACTAATATCCCCCCTTTGTTATGTCTGTTATTCTATAATTCTTAATTTAAAGTCACATTTGCAAGTGCTTGAATTTGAACATTCACATCAATTTCATTGAACGAAAGTACTACAGCATCTTGATAAAACTGCTCTAGCATCCTACTAAAATAAATCCTTACTACAGGTGATGTCAAGATAATAGGTACGTTCATAGCATCCCTTACCTTTGATATGCAATCTAATAAATTTGATACAATTTTTTGAATGATTTGAGGATCAAGTGCAAGATATGTTCCCTGATCATTTTTATTAATTGAACTTAATATTGATTTTTCCACTTCACTATCAAGAGTAATAACCCTTATTTGACCACCATCAGACCATTTTCTAGTAATAGTACGTTTTAGTGATTGTCGAACATATTCTGTCAATAATTCAGTATCTCTAATACTTGTTGCGTAATCTGAAATTGTTTCTAGAATTGTTTCAAAATCTCTAATTGGAACACCTTCTTTTAAAAGATTTGCCAATATCTTTTGCAATCCACTAAATGAAATTATATTCGGTACAACATCCTCAACAAGAGTACTATTGTATTTTTTTACATTCTCAAGCAGTTGGTTGACATCTTGTCTTGACAATAATTCATGTGCATGTCGCTTAATTGTTTCTGATAGATGTGTAATA
>DAMDCT010000065.1:13970-14637 GCA_032091455.1 Oscillospiraceae bacterium
TCAATACCATCTATTAAGCCTGTAAGATTACCAGGGTCAAGAGCTAGGTAATAATCAACAAGAATTTCACCCTTTGATATTTCCTCACCCTTTATTTTTATTAAATATTGGTTTGGATTTAAATAGCCGTTATCCCTAAGCCGTACTTCAGGTATAACTGCACCCATTTCAAGTGCAAATTGCCGCCTGAACATTACAAGCCTTTCAATGAAGCTACTTCCACTTCGTTCATCAACTAATGGAAGCAAACTATATCCAAACTCCATCTCTATTGCATCAATTTGCAGTAAGTTGTATACATTATCGATGTTCTTGTAGTACTCACCTTCATCTATTGGCGCGGCGGCTGTATCACCACTCTCCACCTGTGCTGCAAGCATAGATTCTTGATAAGTTTTGTCCGACTTTAGCAATTTAAGCCCAAAGAATATTAGCCCGCCTCCAAGTGTCCAAAATGAATACCATGGCATTCCTGGAATACAACCAAGTAAAGCAATTGAAACACCTGAAATTAGTAAAACAACAGGTTGTGAGAAAAATTGTTTTGTTACATCAAGGCTTAAATTATCTTTTGATGCAGCTCTAGTTACAATCATACCAGTAGCAGTTGAAATCAATAGTGCAGGTATTTGTGATACAAGCCCATCACCAACAGTAGCAATTGAAT
>DAMDCT010000065.1:14647-15524 GCA_032091455.1 Oscillospiraceae bacterium
AAAACTCGGCTTCTCTTTGGATTTTTTCACGCCTGTCTTTTGCCATATGTTCATCAATTAAGCCTGAGCTTAAATCAGCATCTATAGCCATTTGCTTTCCTGGCATTGCGTCTAACGTAAATCTAGCAGAAACCTCTGCTACACGTTCAGAACCCTTTGTAATAACAATAAATTGTACAAGTACAATAATTATAAATACAATGAAACCAACAACGATATTATTACCTAAAACAACCTTACCAAAAACTTTTATTACATGTCCCGCTTCACCTGCTTTTGTTAAAATAAGACGGGTAGAGGAAATGTTAAGCCCCAGTCGAAACAGGGTTGTTATTAGCAGTATAGATGGAAACACTGAAAACTCTAGTGTTTCTTTTATATACATTGTCATCAATAATATCATTAGTGAAAGCGTTATATTAATTACATACATCACATCCAACATAAAAGCTGGTAGTGGTATTATAATAAGAAAGACAATCATAACGACTGCAATAGCTACAATGTTATTGAAAAATTTCTTCATCGTTTAATCTCTCTCTCTTTCAAAGTATATACCCACGCCATAATCTCAGCGAGCACTGCGTAAAACTCACCTGGAATTGGCATGTTTGGCTCTACCGTATCGTATAGAGCTCTTGCAAGTGGTTTGTTCTCTGTCATTGGGATGTTGTGTTTTGTTGCTATTTCTATTATTTTAAGTGCGACATAATCTTGTCCTTTTGCGACAACAATTGGCGCAGCATCTTTTTCTATGTCATATTTGAGAGCAATTGCAAAGTGCGTTGGATTCCTGATAATTACATCAGCTGATGGCACTGCTTGCATAATTCTCTGCATTGAAATTTTTCTTTGCTTTTCTTTGATTTTGCCTTTA
>DAMDCT010000066.1:0-14950 GCA_032091455.1 Oscillospiraceae bacterium
CAGCTCATGCCATATCATATGTTAGGGCAAGGTAAAGAAAATCGATATGGTATACTCTTTCATCAACCTGCATTTGAAGTTCCATCACAAGAGCAAATCAATGAGTGGAATGAATATATAAATAAACAGAAAAGGGGAAAATAACAATGATTTTTAGAGAACTTGGAAATTCAGGAATAGAAGCATCAGCAATCGGACTAGGTGCTTGGGCAATTGGCGGAGGAGAATGGTGGGGCGATTCTGACGAAGAAAAGTCGATACTAACTATTCAAAAAGCGATCGAGTCTGGTATTAACTTAATTGATACAGCACCTTGCTATGGCTTTGGAACAAGTGAAACTGTAGTAGGAAAAGCAATTAAATGTCAAAGAGAAAGTGTGGTTCTTTCTACAAAATGTGGCTTATGGTGGAATGATGAAAGAGGATCTGATTTCTTTGAACAAGCTGGTCATCGAGTAAAACGTTGTTTAGATCCTGATACAATCAAACAAGAAATAGAAATTAGCCTAAAACGATTAGATACAGACTATATTGATGTTTATTTCACACATTGGCAATCCATGAATCCATACTTCACTCCAATTGAAAAGTCAATGGAATGCTTAATGGACTTTAAACGCCAAGGTTTAATTCGTGCAATTGGTGCATCTAATGTAACAAAAGAAAATATTAAAGAATATTTAAAATATGGCGAATTAGATGTGATTCAAGAAAAATATAGTATGCTTGATCGTGGATTAGAAGCAACATTAGTAGAGCCTTGTTTAAATAATAATCTATCTATCATGGCATATTCACCATTAGAACAAGGCTTGCTAACAGGTAAAATCTCAATGAACTATCAAATAGATCCAAAAGAAGCAAGAGCGGGTATTCCATGGTATATTCCTGAAAACCGCATAAAAGTAATTAGCATGCTTGATAGCTGGGGTGATTTAACTAGAAAACATGATTGCACAATTGCACAATTAGTGGTTGCTTGGACGATGTGGCAAGTTGGTATGAGCCATATTTTATGTGGAGCAAGAAAACCAGAGCAAATTCTAGATACAGTAAAAGCTGCTGAAATTCGATTAACTGAAGAAGAAATCAATCGTATGCGTTATGATATCCTTGCATTAGGCAACCCTGTGAAATAGAGAAAAGAGGGAATATATGAGCAATGTTATTAACAGTGCAAAATCAGCTTTAGAATTAGAATATACCTTATCACCTCATGCCCGTTTTTTAAAACAACATGGAATGTATTCTGCTGCATTATTTTATAAGAACTTAAATGAAACACTCGAACGTCGAGCTGCAAGAGCAATTCGTTATCGATTTGAAGAAGCTGATGTTCCTAATTATGTGGAAAACCAAACTTTATTTGTTCATAATAATTACAACATACGAGATATTGTAAAAGATGATGATCAACAAGGGTATGGCTGTAGTGTTAGCTTCGATGGAATGTGTTTAGTTGAAGAAGATAAGTTTGTTCGATTATATGAATTTGCAAAAACTGAACAAGAGAAAAATATAGTTCATTCTGTTTTATCAAATGCAAAAAATATGTATTCTGAAACAGGAACAATGCGTTATTTACATTATGGTACACATAATGTAGTGGACTTTGCTTACATTCTTGCAAATGGATTTTATGGATATTGGGATAAAATCTTAGCTGAATTAAATCAAGCAACAAACGAAGAAACCGTTCAGTTTCAACAAGCAATGCTTGATACAGTAGATGGTATTATAAACTATGTGGAACGATATCGTGAACATCTTAAACAAACATTAAGCCAATATAAAGGCAATCCTAGAAAACTGCAACGACTAGTCACAGCATTAGATCAGGTGCCTCTAAAACCAGCAACAAATTTTTATGAAGCGTTTATCACAATGGATGCAGCGATGTTTCTTAGCGATTGTTTCGAGCCAGGTAGAATAGATGCGTTATTATACCCTTACTATGAAAGAGATTTGACAAAAGGATTAACTTCCAAAGAAGAAGCAATTGAGCTAATCCGAGAGTTGTTTGCTGAGATTGAAAAAGTAGCAGGTCACCCAGCGGCTACTCATGCTACAGTTGGTGGAACCAAACTAGATGGTAGTGCTGATTATAATGAATTAACTGATGTTTGTATGATAGCAATTCGTGGTTTGCGTATGCCAAATGTATCACTTCGTGTTAGAAAAGATATGCCACAATTTTTATGGGATACTTATCTTGAAAATATGAGCAAGGGCTATGGCCAGCCGGCTATTGTGAATGAGGATCTTTTCCTTGATGGTTTAGTAAACCAATATGATGTGCCATTTGATGATGCAATCAACTATGTATTCGGTGGATGTTCAGAGGTATTAATTCAAGGAAAAACAATGTGTGATTCCACATGGGTAGCGTACAATATGCTAGACATATTTGAACATACCATGTATAACAATTTATTAGAATGTGATACTTTTGAAAAATTCTATGATAGGGTTAAAATAGATATTCAAGTTACACTAAAAGACATGATGAATCAAATTAACCTACGTCAGCATGCTGATGGCGTACATAATCCTTATCCAGTTCGTACCTTAATGACAGGAGATTGCATCGAAAAAGCAAAAAGCTTTTCTAATGGTGGCACCAAATATAACTTTGACTCTACAAATGTATACGGTACAACAAATACAATTAATGCTCTCTATACAGTAAAGAAATTATATGAAGGCGCGTTTGGAGATGTTTCAAAAGAAACCTTCTTAAAAAGCTTTATTGCCAACTATAATGGATATGATGAACTCTACATTCAATATAAAAATGTACCGAAGTTTGGCAACTATAATCAAGATATCAACCAAATTACAAAGGATATTATGACACTTACCTTTGATGAGATTAAACAAACGAATTGTTATCGTGAACAGGGCCGATTCATGCCTGCGATTATTCTTTGGGTTACATGGATGACTGGCGGATTAAAAATAGGTGCTACACCGGATGGCCGCTTATGTAGTGAGCCACTTGCTGATAGCGGTGGGCCAATGCAAGGAACCGATATCGAGGGTCCAACTTCAACAATGGGGGCAACACTTGCTATTCCACAAAAGGATTGCGTTGGAACATGCGTGTTAAATCTGCGTTTAGATGCAAGGAACTTTGAAACGCAAACAAACCGTATGAAAGTCCAACAGTTATTCCAAAGCTATTTTGCGCAAGGTGGATGTCAATTGCAAGTTAATGTTGTGGATGCGGTGACTTTGCGTGATGCAATGGAACACCCAGAAAATCATCGTGATTTAATTGTGCGTGTGGGTGGGTTCTCTGATAATTTTGTAATGTTAGATCCTAAAATCAAGGAACAAATTTTACTGCGAACCGAATTCGATTTATAAAGTCTATTCATAAAAAAACAATCCCTATACCACCAAAAGGTATAGGGATTGTTTTTTGTACATTCGTTGACAATTATTTTTACTTTGCAAAAAATTAGAAATATGAGAGATAAAGAACATGTTACCATTAACAAAAGACATGAAGCTGAACGAGGTAATGAAAAAACAGTAATTTATTAAAATATGGGAATGAATATGATGAGCATATTATTAAAGATGTCAGTATACTAGAAAAAGAGGGTTTTGAACATTACATAGTCAAAAAAATTAAACCCTATATAGGACGAACACAAGAGGAATTAAAATTAGGATTTAAGATTACAAGAAAAGCTAAAAATATTAATGAGATATTTTTAGGAAAGATGTTAGGAATGCATGGCAAAATTGCATATACTGATGAATTTCAAAAAGCAAATATTATTCCTAAGACAATTCGCATATGCTATAATGGCACTATTAAGGAAAGTATGTCCTTTCCCATTTTCAAATTTAAGAAAATTGTTAAAGAAGACTGGGACAATAATGAATTTAAGCAATATATAGAACAGGCTAAGTTTTTATTTATTATATTTCGTTACAATGAAAAAGAAGAATTACTATTTGATAATTTAATGTTTTGGAATATTCCAAATAAGGATTCAGAAAAAGTAGAAAAGGTTTGGAAGACTACGGTCAAAACACTTATCCTAACATTGTGTTTGATACACAAATCTCTTTTCTATCTGAAGCAGGAAAAAGCACTTGTAATCATGCAAGCTTAATTAACACAAAAGGTAGCCGATTAGGACAGGAGTATATGGATGTAGTAAATAAACTTTTAGAAAAGAAGTTTGAAAATAATGGGTAAGCTTAATATACCACGGCATATTCCAACTCCTGATGAAGCGTTTAATGATATGCTGGGAGTAAAAAAAGAACCTAGTAAGAACGACATAGTCGATATTGAAATTGATAAGCTAATTCCCTATAAAACTAAAGATGATAAATTACAACAATTTAATTTATACAGTCAAGAAGAGTTAGAACAATTAGCAGAGGGAATAAAAACATTGGGAGTGTTATCCCCTGTTATTGTTCGCCCCCATCCAAGTCAACTAGGTTGTTATGAGATAATTGCAGGACATAATAGAACAAATGCAAGTGAACTAGCTGGACTGACTACTGTTCCATGTATTATAAAAAATGTTGATGATATTGAAGCTGAACTAATAATGCTTGACACTAATCTAGACCAAAGAAAAGAACTTTCTTTTCGAGAATTATCAAATGCATATAAAATGAAACTTGATATTGAAAATCAACAAGGTAATAGAACAGATTTAACTCCACGACAAGTTGTCGCGAAGTTCACCCCTGCTGAAAAAAGAAAGGCACAACGATATGCAAGATTAACTTATTTAATTTCTTCTCTTATGATATTTGTAGAAGAAAAGCAACTATCGTTTATGGCTGGAGTTGAGTTATCATACATAAGTGAATCAAGCCAAGAACTTCTTCATGATTACGCAACTGAAAACAAAACAAAAATTTCACTTAGACAAGCAGAGGAATTGAGAAAACTTGAAAAAGATAGAGATCTAACATCTGTTATTCTACAAGAGTTCTTTAATCCTACAAAACCTACAAAAGAAAAAACAGAAAAGAAAAAGACTTCTATATCAATAAGATTTGCTGATATTGAAGGGTTTGTTGATATTGAGCAGGAGGATTTAGAGGGGTATATATTTAGAGCATTGCAAGCTTACAAGAATAATAGTGATGGTGAATGAGTATTAATAACTTCGCGACAAATTGTCGCGAAGTTATTTCTTTACTAGAAGGATTTTAAAATGAGTAAATACGAGAAAAAAATAACGTCCGTAATGCATAGTTTATTGCTTCTGTGGTTCTATTTGTTTCAGTAGCAACTTACTTAACTCTTGAAGTTATTTCTGAAGCAATCTCTGATGCTCCTGATGTTATGCCTGATGCAATCTCTGATGTGCCTGATGTTATGCCTGATGATGACATACCTGATGATGTGCCTCCAGCAGGTTTCTTGGCACAACCTACCATTAAAGATAATGATAGAACAACAGCTACACTTAATGCTATGATTTGTTTAGTTTTCATTTCATTCTCCTTGTGATATCTTTTTTTTAGATCGAAAATTTGATTGTTACGTCATCTGCAATGATATAATTTTTGACAACATTTAGCCAATGAAGATATGTGTACTTTTCTTTAAATGAGCCAGACACAATATACGAATTGCTATCTGCATCGTGCTCTAAAAACACCAGCACATCTTCATACCGTTTAAATGTTGTATCGTATTCAACGATAGTTTTAGTTTTTCATTGTCTCCACCGTTAATTTTTATATCGAGCTTCTTTGATCAGTTGAGCTTTTTAATATTTCTGTTGGCTTAACTCTAACAGTAGTTATTATTCTACTTTTATCTTCTTCATATACGTTTTTCTCTATTTTTGTAATTTCACCAGTTTACGATTAAGTCTGAGTTAGTGATTAAAACTCCAACATCTAAAACGGAGAATTTCTTATCGACATTGGTATCTGCTGTTTAATTTATTGATGCTCTCATTTGAGGTTGATTGAAGTTAATTATGCTAGGAATTGCAACAAGTGTTTATTACGGGAGAGAATTAGAAAGGTGAATTTTATATAAATGACAATTTTAAGCATGAACAAGTAATTAAAACTTTAAGTGAAAATCAAGAAAAAATCAATACATTCCTGCAAAAAATGAGTATAAGTAATGATGAGAAATTAGAAATTTTAAATGGTATAAAATAGTACAAAAAATCTGGTGATGATTTATCATTAGACATAGAAAAAATCAATACAATTAAGGGCTTTAGTATAAGTAAACTATGTTGTTGGAAAAGTGCTCTTGACATTTGCGAAGTTAAAGATTGTATGCGTAAAAGCAATTTTGTATGTATAATAAATAGCAAACACCGTTCATGCTGTTTTAAACATAAAATAAAACCATATTGTTTAATTTCTAAGTCATTAGGGATAGTAGGCTTTTTTAAAAAGTACTTTGCACATAATAAAAACTACAAGTGTTGATTTTACAAGAATACATGCGTTTCATATGGATGAGTATATAGGACTTTCTACAGATGCAGCACAGGGTTTTGGAAATTTCTTAAATGAAAAATTATTTAAAATGGTAAAATTCAAATCAGTTACGTTTATTAATGGTCAAAATTGCAATCTACAAGAGGAATGTGAAAGATATGCAAATCTTTTAAATCAACAAAAAATAGACATCGTATGTATGGGGATTGGAGAAAATGCGCATATTGCTTTTAATGATCCACATGTTGCATTTTTTGATGATAAAGAAGCAGTGAAAATTGTTGCGTTAGATGAAACTTGCCGTAACCAGCAAGTAAATGACGGTTGTTTTTCGTCATTAGAGCAAGTTCCAACCCATGCAATTACACTTACGATTCCAATGTTGATTTCAGCGGATTATATTTATTGCATGGTGCCTGCAAAAACAAAGGCAGCCGCTGTAAAAAATGTTGTCACACAAGAGGTTTCAGAACAATGTCCATCGTCTATATTAAGAAGATGTAATCAAGCAATTATGTATATCGATAAAGATAGCGGTAGTCTTTTGTAGGAGGAGGGATAGTATGTTTCAAACAGCAGTAATAACAGACGAAGTATCACAGGACTTTCAAGTTGCAGTCGATTTTGCGTTGCGTCATGGGTTAGATGCAGTTGAAATTCGATCGGTCGAAGAAAAAAACCCTTTTGATATGGTTCAAGCAGACATTGATAAAATGAAAGCTATCTTGAAAGGCACCAATTTAGAGGTTTGTTGTATTGGAGCCCCGTTTTATAAATGTAGTCTTGATAATGAACAAGAAATCCATGAACATATTGAAGGATTAAAACGTTGCATCCATATGGCAACGGAGTTTGATTGTAATTTAATACGAGGATTTACATTTTGGAACAAAGGAAACTTTGAACACCACATCCCAGATATTGTTGAAAAATTTCAAGAACCAATCAAACTATTAAAACAAGCAAATATGCAGTTAGTACTAGAGTTTGACCCAACGGTATATGCGACCAATGCTCAAACGGCTCTAAAAGTACTAAAAGAGTTGAATTCCCCTTATGTAAAGGCGCTTTAGGATTACATAAGCAACAGAAATTTATTAATAAGGTGAATGGTCGGAATGAAATAACTAGTTGTCTACAAACCATCAAAAAAAGCCTTAGAAAAGATTTTAACAGCGTGAAAAATCAAAGATACCACGAAAGACTTATTCAGGAGATTGAATTTGAAAATGACTAGGTGGTGTGAACAAAATGAAATCGTGGAAACGTATTACTAAGATTTTTGCAATTGTAACTTTAATTCCTTTTTTAATTATTGTGCTGATAGTTTTACCTACAATGACAATTGTGGTTGCAATTGCAGGAGGTGAAGCTGATACTGATACCAGCTTAGATATTTGGACAAGCGTAAAAGATGAAGTGAAGTTTGAAGAAACTATAGAAAATGACATATCAGGATATTTAATTTCTAGCATGTTTTTGTTGGAAAATGGACAGACAGAGGAAGAGAACAGTAATATAATAAAAGAATATATTATAGATAATATGTGCGATTTAAATGACGGTGATAATCGATTTTTAACACTGCAAGAGGTACTTGAAAAAGTTAAATCATTTTTTTCTGATGATGAAATGTATACTGAATTTATAAGCACTTTGAAAATTAATTACTCATTCGAGCCACAACAAGATGGCAAATATCCTTACCCATTAGAACAATTCACAATCACATCAACGTATGGCAGTAGACAAAATCCAACAGAAACAGGCACTACTTTTCATCATGGAATGGATATGGCTTCTACTGAACCATACGCACCAATTATCTCAATAACTGATGGTGAAGTAGTGAAAACAAATACAAGTGAAAGCAATTTAGGCAATTATGTTATCATCAAGTACATAGATGAAACAGGAGTATTTTATGGAGTGTATGGACATATGAGCGGACTGTTTGTAAACGTTGGTGATGAGGTAGAGGAAGGTGAAGTAATTGGTTTGCAAGGTGGTAACCCTGATGTAGACCCAAACGCAGGTGACACAACAGGTAGGCATTTGCACTTTGAAATAAGGCGAGAGGTTGATATTTCGGCAACTAGTGTTGACCCAGCAAAATACATATGTAACAGATAAATTGATTGATGTTTTTCCCATTTTGATGTATAATTAGGTGCATCAAAAGATTATTTATTTTTTGTTCGTGAAACAAAATAGTTAAAAACTGTGTGTCAGCTATGCTGACAAATTTAGTAGCTGAAATTTGCCTTAGCGAGGAATGTGAATAAAGGAGATTAAGAAGGATGCTGTGGATTAATGCATATGATAGGTCTCACAAGCCGACAATTTTGGATTTACGTAAATATTTTTCTTCATCGACAATAGTACTGTTGGAAAGCTTGAATAACCAACTGTTTAATAAGTTTCGCATAAAAGCCACACCACCTCGTTACACGAAGAGAAGCGGATGGGTATTTCCGTACCGCCTACAGGGAGTAACTCTGTTTTTATTAACCATACAGAATGAGGCGAGCTTTGCTGTTGATGAAATCATCGTAGAGGAGGAAAGTGGACTTCAGTTTGCCTTGGCTGAAATCGACCAACGTTGCCAATCGGGATTTATGCAAAAAGTAGAAAATGCCGTTGCTTCCCGAAAGGAGAGTGCACGGAATACATGTCCTCACGCTAAGAAAACAACTTTAAGTAAGTTCGAAACTTCATTACAGGGTAGTATTCCGGAAAAGCTGAATAAATTTACTTGGATACCGGCATTACCTCCCACCAAGTTGCGTGAGTTATACCGTACCTCTGCCAATGGAATGTTAGACCAGGATATGTTGGAAGAGATAGGACTCTTGTTTTTTCTACGCTGTCAACAAGGAGTAGAGGAATTTACACTACTTCGGTCTGGAAAACTGAAATGTCATCATTGCGGATTCATTCTTTCAGAAAAAGAAGGTTTGATGGTGTGCAAGTGTGGATACCAATACACTTTCAAGGAGTATATTAACAGCTTTAACGCCCATCGTATGCCAGGGGGGAACGCATTGCACATCTTTTCTGAATATGTTGAAAAATGGCCAAAAGCCCGCACAGACTTCCAAAAAATGAACTTGATTGATTGGATGATTCATCAATGCCACATTAGTATGTCTTCTGGATTAAGACTGAGATCTATACTGAAAAACCTGATAGATGCACCCCAAAAGACTGCTGAAAAATTAATCCTTGAACTTGCTTATGACGATTTGACTGGAAAAAGTAACATCCACTAAACAAGTATTATCTTACACTATATGAGTTTTTTCTGTTTGTCTTTTGAGGGAAATGCGAACAAAACTAGCACAGTCTTCTAAAAATAAAAATAATATTTAGTAGTAAAATGAAAAGGGAAAATAATATTGAAAAAACTAATAATAGCAGAGAAACCGAGCCTTGCAGTAAACATTGTAAGCTCCTTATCAATAAAAGAATGCTTTAACAAACTAGACGGACATTTTGAAAGTAAAAATTACATTATAACATTTGCATATGGGCATTTGTTCAAGCTAAAAGACATTGAGGAATATGAGGGGTGCAGTAACTCAGAGCTTGCCAAAGATAAGTGGAACAAGGATATTAAGCTTCCCTTTATTCCAAAGCAATTTGAGTTTGTTCTACAATCTGATAGTGGAGTTAATGTTTAAAGATAAGAACACTCGGCTTTATTTCCATTGAAATAGTTTATAACGCTAAATAGACCCACCATCCAATGCATGCCAGTATCGTGCCGATAATGCCTGCAATTGTATCACTCATAGTGTCCACTAAGCCTGGTGGCTGAATAGCCTTCTCAGGTTGATGATTAATGACTGGGCTGTTTTTTTGCCAATGCTGATGGTCAGTATGAAAAATGCTATCAATAAAAAACTCAAAAACCTCCCAAATATCATGCAAAGCCAACGATAATGCAAAACTAAATATCAATGTACCGGCAAATCCAGCATTGGGTGCTTTTTCAGCCAAAGACACGCCAAATGAGAAAAATAATATTCCAGAGAGAAAATGGATAGTTCTATCCCACCATACGTATAAATCATAATATCTATAACCTGACCCTAGATGGACAGCCATAAATACAACAGTTTGAAACAATATAACCGCTAGTGCATTTGTTGAGACATGTATTAGACTGAGTAGCCAAGGCACAAATGTAAGAGCTATTGTAATAACAGCAAGAATAAGTTTTTTGTAATTATGCTTAAACAATTGAACTATCGTCATAATTACCACCACTATCCTTATTAGATTAGTGTATAAAAATAAAAAATTCATACTAGACACCTCCACGTTCTTATAATAGTATGATACTTTATTAATTATTTATTTATTATTAATAATTCTTATACAATGAATACTTACAATTGTTATATTCACTTTGGTTTTAAGTTTATAAAATTGTGTAAAAGGAATAAAAATTAAATATAAAATAATAAATATACACATTAAAATATTTTAATACAATTAAATAAAAACAACAAAAGGATTGGATTCAATATTAGAATTCAATCCTTTTACTTTACCAAATGAAAGGAATTAGTAATATTGAAAAAACTAATCATAGCTGAGAAACCAAGCCTTGCAGTGAACATTGTAAGCTCATTATCAGTAAAAGAAAACTTCAACAAAATGGACGGATTTGCATATGGGCATTTGTTCAAGCTAAAAGACATTGAGGAATATGAGGGGTGTAGTGACTCAGAGCTTGCCAAAGGTAAGTGGAACAAGGCTATTACACTCCCATTTATTCCAAAGCAATTTGAGTTTGTTCTACAACCTGATAGTGGAGTACATAAGCAGTACAAAATAATTGAAACACTTATTAAAAGTCCTGATGTTAGTGAGATTGTCGATTGTGGTGACAGTGATTGTGAGGGCGAAGTAATAGTTCGATTGATAATAAGCAATACTTTTCTTTCTAATCGTATACAAAAGCCAGTAACTAGATTGTGGCTACCTGAACAAACAACAGGAGCTATTCTATATGGTGTTGAACATCTTGTTAATGATGATGAATACAATAACCTTGCAAACGAAGGCTATGCTAGAATGTATGTAGATTGGTTACTGGGCATTAATTTAACCAGGTACATAACATATGCAACAAATAAGCTTTTACCTGTTGGACGTGTTGTTATACCAATAGTTAAGGCGGTTTATGATAGGGATATGGCCATAAATAAATTTATAGCAATACCCTATCACCAGCTAGAAAGCAACGTCGATACAAATGGAGAAAAAATCAAACTAACAATTAATAAGAAGGTCACCTCTATAAATCTTATACAGGCTGTGGAACTGGCTAAATCACTTAATGAAAGTGGGGCAGTAGTTACCAATCTTGAAACTAAAACAGTTAAGAAGTATCCAGGTAAATTGTTCTCACTATCCAAGCTACAAAACTTTTTATCAAAGAAGTTTAAAATGTCAATGAACGATAGTCTTGCAATCATACAAAAGCTTTACGAGCAAGGTTATGTAACCTATCCACGTACAAATACGGAATATTTGGCAACTGGTGAAAAAGATAAGGTTACAAAAATTATTGAAGTATTAACGACTGCTGAAAACACTTTGATTTTTAAAGATAAAAAGACAATATTCGATGATACCAAAATTGAAAGTCACAGTGCGATTATTCCAACAACTAAACTACCAAGGGATGGCAAATTAAAGGGCAGTGAATTAGATGTTTATAACTCAATAAAGAATCGTTTTATGGCTAATTTCTATGAAGAGGAAACTTTAATATCACGAACAACAATGGAAATAAAATGTGGTGATGAAACATTTTTAATTAAAGGTGATGTAATTGAACAGTTAGGCTATTTTAAAGTTGAGCCTACTGCTAAATCAGAGAAAGCTGATGATGAGCAAACCCTTCCAAAGCTGAACATTGGTGACAAAGTAAATGTTGACTTTAAACCAGTTGCAAAGCAGACCAAGCCACCTGCTAAGCTAAACAATGAAACGCTTTCTAATTTCCTTAAGAATGCATTTAAAAAAGATGACATTGAAAATGAAGAAGAAGATTACAAAGCAATGCTTGAGGGTGTGGAAATTGGAACGGAAGCCACCAGGACAGGGATAATAGAAAATGCCAAGAAGAACAAATACATATCAGAAAAGGACACTGTTTTTAGCATTGAGCCGTTAGGCATTTATTTGATTGAAACTTTGAACAAGCTTAATATTGACTTGTACAAAGAGAAAACAGTTCAATTTAGCAAGCAGTTGAAAGCAGTATACAATAATGCTACCACAATTCAAGATGTAGTAAATATGGTTACAGACGAGCTCAATGGGATTATTTCAAGCAATAAGAATACTACACTTGATAAATTTGAGCAGGAACGTGAAGTCATTGGGATATGTCCTTTATGCCAAAAGCCAGTATATGAGAATGCTAAAAGCTACTCTTGTTCAGGGTATAAAGAAGGCTGTAAATTTGGACTGTGGAAAGAAAATAAGTTCTTTGAAGCCCTGGGCAAGAAATTAACAAAATCAAATGCAGTTTCACTGCTAAAATCAAATAAATGCTTGCTTAAAGGGTGTAAATCCAAAAAGGGTACAACCTATGATGTTTATGTAACAATGGAGATAAAAAACGGTTACCCTGATTTTAAGTTAGTGTTTCCAAAGAAAAAATAAAGGGGAGTTATATTACGGACACAATTAAAAGACGTGACATTATATTAAGTGATATAAGTTCAAATAGCCAAGCACTTTCTCTTACATGCTATTTGGTTAATAATCAATTGAAAAATTCGACACAACTTACTGATAGAGAAATGCTTGAAACCATATCTGAAATCGCACAGTATACATTAGGAAAATGTATGTAAATAAAAAAATTATATGAGTAAAGGAAGTATTACAAAATGGAAAACACAACTAACAAAAGGATTAGACCAACACCAACAGAACGCAAGCAAGTTAACAGCAAATTATCACATGAAGCTTATGACTGGGCAAATAATATGCAGTGGGAGCTAAGGGGTAAATTATCATTTTTAATAAACAAAACTGTTGAGTTTGCAATGAAAAACGAAGAAGAATTCATCGCATTTTACAATGACACTAAAACCAAATAACATTAAATATCTAAAAAAATGAAAGGAGCTGTATTATGAATAGTTTTATTAAAGTACCAAACGCATTGTTTAACTTTGAGAAGATTGGTAAAAAAGTCATTAGAGAATATCCACTAAAACCAATTGATTTATATGTGTACTTGTATTTGCTTGCATCTGACTATAAAAATGAAAGCACTAAACGCAAAATTAAGACCATAGCAGAGCGTTGCAATGTCAAGGATAATAAAACTATTCACAGCTCAATCAATCGCCTGGAGATGATGGGATTGGTGGCTAAGACTGCACATCATAATATGTTTGGATTTAAAGTTGCTAGTGCATACACAACAACTACAATTACAGGTGACTTTTTCATGCGAGATAGAAGAAATTTAAACTTCAATTTAGGCACGTCGGCTTTTTGTGTATTAGTGTACCTAAATAGATGCAATAATAGCACATTTGCTTGCCCATCAGTGAGTAAGATAGCAAATGCAACAGGATTATCACAGCCAACTATAAGACATAAAATAGCTATCTTGCAACAGCACCTATACTTAACTAAATCTTTCGAGATTTCTCAGTATGGAGATTACAGCAACAACCATTATTTTATTAATACATATAAAGCAAGAGAAGAATTACTTTCAATTTATCGTAAAATTAAACGTAAAGCAAATAAGTTATTTAAAAAATTCAACATTACAAAGATAAAGCCGAGCATTAAAAAAATGTTCGGCTTTATCTTTGTAAGAAAAGGGGTACGTAAATTATTCCCCAACACTACCTAGACCCACTTAAGCTACGATACAATTAGAAAAGAATAAGTTAACATATATTATAGTTATACTTATAGTTATAATAGGCATGGGTTTGATAAAATTTTAAAATATATTCTTTTTAAGAAAGTCCAAACGAAGTGCGGAAGAAATGGAAGCATAAATAAAATATATATGTTATTTGGTATTTTATTGTTGAATGTTGGAAGTTAAAGTTGTATAATTATGGTTACTAATTAAGCCGAAGGTTATTGATGTATTTGCTGTTATGGCTATAATGCGAAGTTGACGAGGTTTCATTTAAGGCGTATAATGCGAAGTTTACTTGGTGAAATTAATGTCTAATAATTTAATGTTGATATTTTAAGTAAACTTCTATTAACTTATTGAATCATATAACAATATGTTAATGATAAAGAAATTCACTCTGACTGAATACATGAATATTATACTATGTACAAATTCTCAATTTATGAAGCTATTAATTAAAGATGGTTATTATCAATTAAATAATCAAGGCAAAAGAAGTGTTGTGTTAATACATAAGTACCTATACATATAAAATATATTCAATTATACAAATATATAAAATTTTTTTACCGA
>DAMDCT010000066.1:14960-15324 GCA_032091455.1 Oscillospiraceae bacterium
TTGCATGTTTAATTCGATTTTCAGTCAGGTATACAAAAAATGCAAAGTGCCCATAATGAGCACTTTGCATTTTTTATAGTATTGTACTTGAAAATAATTGCTATTAAATGTCTTTACTAGACTTTTTTCTTAGTAGTACTGCTACACTTGCAGCTGCTAGAATTAAACTCCACATAATATTTGGAGTACTATCTGATGTTTGTGGAATTTTTGTAGGAGGAGATAATGGAATATTCGCATCATCTATCCCATCAGTTGGAGGCGATAATGGAGTTCCATCCTCTGGAATTTCTTCTGTCGGAGGAGTAACTGGTGGAGTAACATTTCTCCTAAAGAAAAATGAAATAACATTGCCTTCTATTCC
>DAMDCT010000067.1:0-269 GCA_032091455.1 Oscillospiraceae bacterium
CAAGTGTAGTTTCTTTTCCTAAATTTGAGTTATTAATAAGCTTTGTAGCTTTTACTCTAGCACAATATTCGATATCTTTCAACAAGTTCACTGCATCTTTTGCATCTTTTGTTTGATAGCGATACTCATTTATTACATAAAACATATCGTAATCTTGTTTAGCAATAACATTTGAATATCGTCCAAGTGCAATTGCACCAGCATCATCTCCTCCAACATCAATGACGACATATGAATCATCATTGTCAAACACAGAATTAATTTGTGGT
>DAMDCT010000067.1:395-2277 GCA_032091455.1 Oscillospiraceae bacterium
CGAATGTTGGTGTAATGACATTGATGCCATAGTCCTCTAACATTTCTTTAAAATCTGCTGTTCTAAAGTATGGGTTAACAATATCAAGATCCACAATTGTTACCTTCTTGCCTGAATCCTTCAACTTAATTGCCATATTGACCGCAACATTTGTCTTTCCACTTCCATAGTGTCCTGTAATAATTGAAATTCGTTTTATATTATTCAAATGATCACCTTCTTTACATTATGCCAATTATAATATAAAATAATAATATAAAGTTATAAATATAATTAGCTTATCTTATATTTTAGCACATTATCAATTTAAAGTAAATAAAAAAGGGCATCGAAAATACGACACCCTTATGATTATTATTTATACATATTTACAAACGCACTAAAATTAAATTGCTTTAATTCCCATACGTTTAAGTTTCAATCTAAGTTTATCAGAAATCATTGCAATAAACTCCGAATTAGTTGGCTTTCCCCTACCTGTATTAATAGTATACCCAAAATATGAATTAAGAGTGTCAACATCACCTCTGTCCCATGCAATTTCAATCGCATGACGTATAGCACGCTCTACACGAGAAGAAGTTGTATTAAATATTTTTGCAACGGTAGGATATAAAAGTTTTGTAACGGAGTTGATCATATTTTGATCTTCAATAGACAATATAATTGCCTGTCTAATATAATGATAACCTTTTACATGCGCAGGAACACCAATATTTAATATTACATCAGTTACAATTGATTCAAGATCATTATTTACATTATTGTTTTCTTCACCAACTTTTGTGTTGACTTTTGTATGCATGCTTATTGACATTATTCTATCACATAGAGCATGTACATCAAACGGTTTTAGTATGTAGTAACTAGCACCATTCTCCATTATTTCCTTTTCGATAAACTTGTTGTCATATCCGCTTATAACAATAAAGTTAGGCTTTATACGCATACTTTTACTAATATCCTTCATTACACCAATTGCATCAATTTGAGACATAAAAGATTCCATTACCACAACGTCTGGAGAAAACGATTTAATTGCTTCGACCACCTTAATTCCATCTTTTGGAACAATAGTTACGTCAAAGCCCTCGCTCATAAGAATATCCCCACATAATACACCAAATTCTGTTGAATTATCACCAATTAATACACTGATTTTATTTTGCATTTGATATTACCTCCGTTTCTTTGTTGTTATTATCGATATTACATGCTAATCTTTGCTGTGATTACATCATACCATATTTTTCCATATAATGCAATATATTTTACATAATTTTCCAAAAAACTTTTCGACAAATTTTTCGTTTCTTCTTTTAAGTAAATGCTAAATGTAAGCTATCAATTTCTTTTAGCACATAAATCATTATAAACTTATTTCAATATTTTGTGATAATTAGTGAAATTATCAACTATGTATACTGCATATTTTATTCTATATGCAGTATAATGTCAATACAATTTAGCTACATTTGGATATTTTTTGTGTATAATTTGTCATATTTTCAGCAAATATTGCATAACCCCTTTGAGGATTATTGACAAATACATGTGTTACAGCTCCTACTAATTCCCCATCTTGTATAATTGGACTTCCGCTCATTCCTTGAACTATTCCACCAGTTTTTTCTAATAACACTTTATCAGTTACTGTAATCACCATATTTTTTGTTTGAGTTCTTGGATTTAGATCGATTTTATCTATGAAAATATCATATTCTTTAGGTCCATCTGAATCCAATGTGCATATTATCTTAGCATTTCCCTTTTTTATGTTTTGCTTTAGACGTAAGTTTACACTTTTAAAATTATTTGGCGCTTTGCTCAATGTACCATAAATGCCACTTTCATTATTTAAATATAATTTTCCACTTGATTC
>DAMDCT010000067.1:2287-8576 GCA_032091455.1 Oscillospiraceae bacterium
CAAAATATCCTCTAAGTTCACCTGGCGTTCCTACTTGTCCTTTTAATATGCTATTAATTGAAACTTCACAAACTTCACCACTACTAAGTGGCATAATTTTGCCAGTATCAATATCGCAAATACCATGTCCTAATCCAGCAAAATTATTGCTATCTTTTAAATAATAAGTAATTGTTCCAATCCCAGCTGATGAATCGCGTACCCATAAACCACTTTTATATTTTCCATCAATTGATGATAAGGCAGGCGTGAGCATAGATTTAATTGTATTTGTATCACGCTTTAATGTAATATTTAAATTTCTTCCCTCACTCTTTTCAATAATTTCTGCTATCTGTTCATTTGATGTAACTTCAGTGGAATCTATTGATAATACCACATCACCTTTAACAATACCTGCAAGTTTTGCGGGATACGCTATTCCTGCATCAGTTTCAACACTATTAATGTCTATTACCATTACTCCTTTTGTGAATAACTTAATTCCAAAAGGTGTTCCTCCTGGTGTTAATTTTTCCTGCTCTATTACACTTATATGAGTCGATTTAACAGGTATAATATTAAACAGTTTTAATTGAATTGTTTCACTCGAACCTTTATTGTTATTAGCCAGGCTAGTTCTATTAAAATCAATAGCTTTACTTCCTGTTATTGCTGAAATATTAGGGAATGTAAGTTCATCCCCTTCAATTACGTTAAAACTTGACGGCATAATTGCATTATAAAAAATCACAATTGCCATTATTATAGTACAAACAGCTGCTGTAGCAATTGATGTAAATCTAAAAAAATTCCTTAAAAACTTTTTCACTTTCATTCTCCATTCATTTATAAACTCTCTATACTAGTATTAAGCTAAATTTCAATAATATAAAAGGAAATGAGTGAATGTTTTGTTTACAAAAATTGTTTTATATTGTAAAATTAAAGACAGAAAATTTAATTATTTACATTTATCAATTTAAGAATTTTAATAATATAATTTGTTTTATAATGGAGGCTTACATGAAAGTTGCTATAATAGGATCGCGAAAAATTGGAAATCTAACTATTGACGAAGTAATTAAAAATGTGCCAATCAACTGCTCTCTAATAATAAGCGGCGGAGCTGTTGGAGTTGATACTCTAGCAAAGCAAGCCGCACAAATCCTTAACATACCTATTAAAGAGTATCTACCTGACTACAGTTTATATGCAAATTATGCCCCTATTATAAGAAATCGACAAATCGTTAATGCGGCTGATCAAGTAATTGCTTTTTGGGATTATAAATCAAAAGGTACACGAAGCACTTTACTCGAGTGCCTAAAAGAAGATAAACCGTTCAAAATTATTATCATTGAATAAATTACTAATAATTTACAATAGTCGTCACTATAACATAGTATTACTATATGACATAAAAATATTTTACGATTAAATCGATTAAAAAGCATACAAATCATAATTTATTACAAAAAACTGCAAAATAGTGTTATAATTAAATATAAATATATGATACTATCTAAGAGTAATCAAAACACTAGTTTTAATTATTCCAAATTTTATTGTGTAATTGGTGCATAACCTTTTACTCATTAAAATAAGGTTCAATGCTAATTTTGTAAAATAAATTATGGTTTTGTTATTTATATTGTAATACCAAATACAATTGCATAAAAAATTTTATAAAAATCAGTATCAAAGAGGTAACAGATGGAATTAATTCAAACAGATAACTTTGACAATAAACAAGCAGTAGATTGCATAGAAGCATTTTGTGTATCAACTGGTCTTGGTGCGTCTATATCTGGATTTAATGGCGAGTGCTATGCTAGTTTTGGATATGGATGTGAAAACTGCAAAGTAAAAGACCTTGTACATGGTACTAAAAAAAAGCTTAATGAATGTGCAGACACCCACTTGTATGGTATGTTGCAAGCACAGCGTTTTGGAGGGAAATACATATATTTTTGTCCATCAGGATTTAATTTTATTATTTCTCCTATTATGTCAGATGAGGGTGCTGTTGCTTATGCAAAAGCAGGACCGTTTTTGATGGTTGATAAAGATGATTACGTTAAGTATGATTTATGTGATTTACTTAAAATTCCAGAGAACAAACTAAAAAACATATCAAAATTAATTGAGGATGTTCCAATAGTTTCCCCTGAAAAAGTAACCAAACTATCAACACTTTTATTTATGTCAATTGGTTTTGTTAATAACATTAAACTATGTAATGACATGCTTAAGACTAAAAGTTCCGATGAAATACAAAGTCATATTGGTGAAATGTTAAAATCATTAAAAGCACAAAATGACCAAGAAGATTTGACCTATCCATTTGAAAAAGAAAATGAGTTAATTGCAGCAATTATTGATGGTGACAAACAAAATGCTAATAGGCTTTTGAACGATTTACTTGGGTATATTTTCTTTTATTCAGGTGGAAAGTTTGAAGTAATACGCGCTAGAGTGTTTGAACTTTTAGTTTTATTATCAAGAGCAGCAGTTGAAGGTGGTGCAGATACAGAGAATATCTTCATGTTAAACTGTGGATATTTTGAAGAGATAAATCATCTTAAAAGTATTGATGAACTCTGTTTATGGCTTGTAGAAATAATGAACAAGCTTACAGATTATGTATTCCGATTTACAGACGTAAAGCATGTTGATATTATACGCAAATCAGTTGACTATATTAGGCGCAACTTTGCTAAAAAGATAACTTTAGAAGATGTTGCATCTTATGTATTTCTATCGCCATCATATTTTAGTAAAATCTTCAAAGATGAAATGGAGCTTAATTTCAATTCGTATCTGAATAGTGTGAGAATTGATAAGAGCAAGCAAATGCTTATGAATGATAACATTCGCTTGGTTGACATTTCAGGATTAGTTGGATTTGAAGATCAAAGCTATTTTAGCAAAGTATTTAAAAAACTAACAGGTATGACACCTGGTAAGTTTAGAGAATCACGAGGCAAACAAAAAAATTAACATATGTACAATGTACAAAATTTAAGGAGGATATTACAATGAGCATTTTATCAGAAATTTCAGAAAACCTACAAAAGGGCAAAGCAAAAATCGTTAAGGAATTAGTTGCACAAGCAATCGAACAAGGTGTTCCAGCAAAAGAAATATTAGAGAACGGTCTTTTAGATGGTATGGGCATTATCGGCGAAAAATTTAAGAAAAATGAAGTTTACGTTCCAGAAGTTCTAATTGCAGCTCGTGCAATGAATGCTGGTGTAGATTTATTAAAACCACTTCTAGCTGACTCTGGCGTTGTTGCTAAGGGTAAAGTTTGTATCGGTACAGTTAAGGGTGACCTTCATGACATCGGTAAAAACCTTGTTAAAATGATGATGGAAGGCAAAGGACTTGAAGTTGTTGACCTTGGTACTGACGTTGATGCAAAAACTTATGTTCAAACTGCAATTGACCAAAACTGTCAAATCATCTGCTGTTCAGCATTGCTTACAACAACAATGGGCGTTATGAAGGAAGTTGTTGAAGCTGCTAGCGAAGCAGGAATTAGAGACAAAGTTAAAATCATGATTGGTGGCGCACCTATTACAGATGCATATTGCCAACAAATTGGTGCTGATAAATATACTTCAGATGCAGCATCTGCAGCAGACGCAGCAGTAGAACTTTGCCAATAATATTTAGATTTAATTTAATCATTAAAAAGGGAAATCAGATTATCTGATTTCCCTTTTTTTACTTTTGTATTTATTAACTCATGTTAAGTGCATATATATCTTTTCATCATTTCCCCATAAATCCTTTTTTTCATCCACTTTCACAAATCCGTACTTTTCATAAAAATCAACATGGTCGCTTACAAGATATACTTTATTAAAATTCAATTCTCTTGCATATGCTATTGCACTCAAAATTAGTTTCTCACTTAATCGATTTCCTCTATACTCCTCCCCCACAAACATATATCCGATATATGGAGTATATATAACGTCGGGAATACAATCTTTTTTTGCCAAAGTACAATATCCTGCAATTGTATCTTTTTCAACTGCAACAAAAACCCGTTCCCAATCCAAAAACTCTTTTTTCAGCATCTGATTGGCTAAAAATCGACCTGCTTTCCAAGAACATTTATTAGCATATTCAATAGTAGGTTGCCACAATTCATCTCCACATACTATGATTTTAATTTGCATAATCATGTCCTTTCTCTCTTAGAGATTATATATATCTTCTTTATAATATAGCAAAACAATTGGTCCGTAAATACAGATTATAATTTAAAATGTATATAGTTACACTTATCTCATCGGTGTTATTACTGGTTTACCATCACTATCTAAAAGTGCTGTCAATCCTGCTGCATTTCCAAAATAATGGAATAGATAATTAACCCCAGTTTCTTTATCCACCCAAATTTCACTTGCATTTAATGTTCCTTGTGAATATAACTTTATAAATCTTTCATCTTTCATAAAAGGTCAACTCCTTATATTTAATATGTGCTTAATATTTTAGTTATCTGCCTTGTAAGGAAACATTCTAGATAATAACTTTACAATCACCATAATTGCAGTTATTACAACAAAAATTCCCAACATGCCCTTCCCCATTATTGGTAGTGTATCTAAAAAAGCTTGAACATTTATCATAATTGTTACCATTCCTTTCGTACAGAATTGAAAATTCATTCCCAAAATTCTATCTTGCAACTAGCATAATAATTAATCCGCCAGCAATTACTGATGCAATTTGTCCTGCAACATTTGCACCAACTGCATGCATTAATAAGTGATTTTGTGGGTCTTCTTTTAGTCCCATTTTATGAATTACCCTTGCTGACATTGGGAATGCTGAAATGCCTGCAGCACCAATCATAGGATTTATTTTATTCTTAGTAAATAAATTAATAAGTTTTGCAAACATTACTCCACCGACAGTGTCAAAAACAAATGCTAATAATCCTAAACCTAAAATCATAAAAGTTTCTACCGTTATAAATTGATTAGCCTGCATCTTTGTTGCAATCGTAATACCAAGAAGAAGTGTAATTAAATTTGCAAGTTCTTTTTGCGCACTTTCAGATAAATTTCTAAGCACTCCGCACTCTCTAATTAAGTTACCAAACATTAAAAATCCAACTAAAGCAACTGAACGAGGAGCAATAAGTCCTGCAACCATTGTTATTATAATTGGAAACAGAATTTTAGTTGTCTTTGAAATGCTTTTTTGTTGATATGGCATTCTTATTAATCGTTCTTTTTTAGTTGTAATTAATCTAATTACAGGAGGTTGTACAATTGGCACTAATGCCATATATGAATATGCGGCTACGATAATAGCGCCAATGTATTTTGTGTTAAAATAGTTTGCGATAAATATTGAAGTTGGTCCATCTGCCGCACCGATTATTCCGATAGAAGCCGCATCTTTTAAATCAAATCCAAATAAGGTTGCTAAACTTAATGTGAAGAATATTCCAAATTGAGCAGCTGCTCCAAATAGCATTAGTTTTGGGTTAGTCAATAACGGCGTGAAATCAATCATTGCGCCAATTCCAACAAATAAAAGCAACGGCATTATTTCATTTGCTATTCCTGCATTAAATAATGTATCAATTGGTCCTTGCTCTGTAACACCATCAATAACTTGCGTTACTGCTCCTGAAAAAGGAAGATTTACTAAAATCGCTCCAAACCCGATTGGTAACAACAGTGCTGGTTCCATTTCTTTTTTTATTGCCAAATAAATTAGAACTGCGCCAATAACCCACATTATATACTGTTGGGGTGTTGTTTTTACAATATTCCCGAATAATTCTGCCACTATAAGCCACATCCTACCTTTAATTTTTTGTTAAGTTTTTTATATAAAAAAAGACCTTTATTATAGCGCAATACTACAATAAAAGTCTTGCTTTTTAAAGTATGTGCGGATGATTAATCGTAATGACGCAAACATACTACAACAAATTTGTTGCAAGCTACTCCCTTTTAATTATGCATTAAATTTATTAAAATAATACAATTTTGTACTAATAGTCATAATGTTAATTATACATTTTTACATAGAGTAAAAGCAAATTAGAAACAATAAGCAAATATAAGATATTTAAAGCTATCACAAGATATACCATGATTATATCCAAAAAATACTCTATTATTACAAATTTTAAGTGGTGGACAAATCAACACACTTAAAATATCGCATATAATGTTATTGAATAGATAGCATTATAAGTTTTAAAAATAATTTTTATTTCTGTGCGAAAGGAATGGTTATAATTATGAGTATAATTATTTATCCAAGCCAG
>DAMDCT010000067.1:8674-9415 GCA_032091455.1 Oscillospiraceae bacterium
ATGTATTGGGTTTACAGTTGAAATGTACATATCCTATGACGGAGAAACTGTTGTCATTTGCAACTCAGATCAAGATAGACCTTCAAAGTCTTTTTTAGCTGAAAATGGATATAATGACATAGACTACAACAAATTTTATAAAGTAACTCTAAGTAAGGATGAGGCACAATGGGATTTTAAATGCCCAATTAATTACAAAGATATATCCAATAGGTCAGAGAGACAACAAATCTTTTATGTTGATGGCATGGCAAAGATTTCAACTGTATTATCAAGATTAAACTATTATACAACTATTAGAATACCAAAAAATTATGCGCCCCATAGGGATTGCATGATTGAGTTTAATTCATATTGAGATAAAAACAACTAAACCCTATGCTTTATAGCAAAAGAGTTTAGTTGTTATTTTTATATCTCATAAGTTTTAAGTATGCCTTCTGCAACTTGTTTTCTTGATATTCTCATATCCATAGCTTGTTTTTCGATGTACCTGTGTGCACTTGGTTCTGTCATATTCAAATACTGGATTAAAGCACATTTTGCTCTATCTACAAGCCTTATTTCATCAATTTTATTTTTAAGCAGATTATTTTCGTTTTTAAGTCCTAAGACACGTTTTCTTGCCACTAACAACATCTTCAGTGACTGATAGAAAAGTGCTTTAGAGATAGGTTTTGAAACAACAAAAATACCGAAATTTTCAGCTTTGCTCGAAACTTCATCAGATATTTCGCTTCT
>DAMDCT010000067.1:9425-14953 GCA_032091455.1 Oscillospiraceae bacterium
ACTATTTGTAGAAACGCTAACACACTCAGCAAGTTCCATTCCGAATTCATCTGATAATGGTGTATTTATTATGCAAAAATCATACTCATCTTCTATTGTTAATCTTCTTGCCTCACCACTATTTCGGGCTATGATTATATTAGAATAAGCTGTTTGCTTTAACATTTCGCATATTATTTCTTCACCCTTTTGTGCACTGGATACAACTAAAACTTTTTCCAAACAATCACCCCCAGTAGTATAGACTATTAGATGTTAATAGATGCGAAAATACTCGTTTTTCAACTTCTCATTCACCATATTTAATTCGTCTTGTTTTTGCTTTACAAATCTATCAATAGTATTTTGTGGTAAAACCTTTTTAACAAAATTACTGTACTGCATTAATTCAAGTGACGTCTCTAACTTTTCAGGTAGTTTATTTAGTTTTATTGTCTTTTGAGTTTTTTCATCAAACAAATCTTCATTTGTTTCCTCACAAAGTGAATGCTTATTTTCAATTCCATCAAGTCCTGCATTAATTAAAAGTGCAAAACTTATATAAGGATTGCAAGTAGCATCTGGAGAACGCAGCTCCATACGTGAATACTCGCCCGTTGCTGATGGAATTCGTATAAGTTGTGAACGATTTTGATGTGACCAGCTAATATACTTTGGCGCTTCAAATTCGCCTAAACGCTCATAAGAGTTTACTATTGGATTAGTAAACGCTGTTATTTCCGATATTTTATCCATTATTCCAGCGATAAAGCTTTCGGCTTGTTTTATATGTTCACCACTGTTTGAGAAAATATTTTCATTATTTTTATAAAGAGAAAGGTTTATATGAAGTCCACTTCCGTTTTTTGAAACTATAGGCTTTGGCAAAAAGCTTGCAAACAAGCCATTTTTCGCCGCAATGGTCTTAACAACTGATTTAAAAGTTATGAAGTTATCAGCGGCAGATAGTGCATCACTATACTTGAAATTGATTTCATTTTGCCCCGGTCCGCCTTCATGATGTGAAGATACTGGCTTTATGCCCATCTCCTCAAGAGTAAGACATATTTCACGACGAACATTCTCACCTTTATCAAGTGGTGCAATATCCATATATCCTGCATTATCAAAAGGTATATTTGTCGGCTCGCCCTTTTCATCTTGTTTAAATAGATAAAATTCACTTTCTGCACCAATTTTAACTACATATCCCATTGAAAGTGCTCTTTGAGTTGCACTTTTCAAAATGTTTCTGCAATCCCCCTCAAATGGACTACCATCAGGATATTTTATATCACAAAACATTCTTACAACTCTTCCACCTGTTGGTCGCCAAGGTAAGACCGCAAGCGTAGAGGCATCAGGGTAAAAAAACAAATCTGATTTATTTACATTTAAAAAGCCTTTTACTGATGATGCATCAAATGAAATACCACTTGCAAATGCTCGTGGTAATTCATCAGCTAAAATAGAAATGTTTTTTTGCACACCAAAAATATCGCAGAAAGCAAGACGAACAAATTTAACATCATTCTCTGACACAAACTGTAAAACTTCATTAACTGTGTAATTCACCGTTAATTCCTCCTTAGTTGTGAACATATAATTGCTTATAAGGATTTTTACTATTAGCAGTTAGTAAATAAAAACTTTTGCTCAAAACATCCTCTTTGCTTTTATTAAATAGCTCACAATACTTATCAATATATTTTTCAATATCACCTAAATCATCTATTTCAAGCTTATCACAAACTACTTGTTTTGGCAAATCTCGTGGAGGAATATCACTTCTAATATATATTTTACCGCCGTGCATACCTGTTCCACAAAAATCACTAACAGGATAGTTATCGCTATAAAGTCCTAATATGATAATATTTCCACCTGCCAAATATTCTCCTAAAAAACTTCCAGCACTACCGCCTACTACTAGTGTTGGATTTTTTTCTTTATAAGATTTCATATGAATACCTGCTCTGTAGCCAACATTATCTCTAACATATATTTCACCGCCACGCATAGCAAGTGCAGTAGCATCTCCGGATGAACCGTTGATAACAATCTCACCATCGTTCATTGTATCTCCAGTTGCATCCTGAGCATTACCGTTGATTGTTAATGTTGCACCGTTTAGATAACTACCAACAGCATTACCTGGAGTGCCGTTTATTGTGATATTTTTATCAGATAATGAAGCACCTATATATCTTTGACCCATACAGTTAATAATATTTATCTCTTTTTCATCACTATCACGGACAATTTGATTAAGTTGTTTAAAGTCTTTTCCATTTGCATTAATATCCATCACTATAACCTCCGAGCTTTGATCGCCTTTCCTGCTTGCTAAATGCCATTAGCTGTGGTTTATCTTTAATAAGTTCAAAGTCAATTGTGTCAAGTAGGGTTCTTTCACGGATAATAGATGTGTAAATACCTGCTCGCTCAACACTTCCTATAAGAATATAACCCTTTAACAGATTATCTTTAGTTATTAATTTTTTATAGCTATTATCTGTTTTAACAACATATTCATCACCGTCATAGTTTCCTGCTGTAATGATATGAAGTCCAAAAAATCCAATTGCATTCATAGGTATAGCATTAACATACTCTTTTTTGTCATCAATACTATCACCTGCCATGTTTATTCCTGCACATTCGCCTTGCATATATGCATTTGGTAAAAGTGCTAAAACTTTTTGCTCATTAGATGTGATATCAAAACTTTCTGTACAGTCACCTGCACTATAAACATTCTCTATATTAGTTTGTTGGTATGTATCTGTTTTTATTCCTCTACCAACTTCTCCACCTATATCAGAAATAAGCTTAATGTTTGGTCTAACTCCAACGGCAATTACAACAATATCAAAAGGTATTTGCTTGCCACTTTTTAGAGTAGCTGTATGAGATTCAAACTCTAAAATACTATCTTCTAAAATAAATTCAATGCCATTTTTCTCAATATGATTTTTAATCATATCAGAACCTGTTTCATCTAAAATGCTTGGAAGTATTCTTTTTGCTAAATCAACAACAGTGATTGATTTAACCTTTTTATTTAATCCCTCAGCACATTTAAGACCTATTAAACCTGCTCCAATTATCAAAACTTTACTTTCTTGTGATATAACTTTTTCAATAGCAATTTCATCATCAATCGTCATAAAAGTAAATTTATTTTCTACTCTTTCAAGTCCTGACATTGGAGGAACGAACGGTGATGAGCCTGTTGCTACTAATAGTTTATCAAAAGATATTTTGCTATTATCATTTAAAATTACTTGTTTGCTGTCTTTGTCAATTTGAGTTACCTCTTTGTCAAAAACAGTTTTTACGTTATTGTCATTATAATAACTATTAGGACGATATTTCATTTTTTCAATATCCGTTTTGCCTTGCAATAGATAAGAAATTAAAGGTCTTGAATAAGTGTGATGTTTTTCGTTTGAAATAATAGTTATTTCTCCTGTTTTATCTACTTGTCTTATTCCATCAACACAGCCTATCGCAGCCGCTGAATTACCAATTATTACATACTTCAAACTATTCACCCTCTCTCTTCAAATATTATTGCATTATTTGGACAACCTTTTACACAAGCCGGCTCGCCAAATGAGTTTTTACTGCACAACTCGCATTTTTGTATTGCGCCAGTATCTGAAGGCATAATTGCTCCAAATGGACAAGATAAAATACAAGTATAGCAAGATACACACTTATCAGTGTCGATTTGTATAACCCCATCGTTTATAGTTAATGCACCTGTAATACAACCTTTTACACATAATGGGTCGTTGCAATGCCTACAAGAAACTGCAAAAGAAATATCATCTTTTTCCTCTATCTGAATACGTGGATTTATCTTAACATTTTTTAATGCCTTTACCATGTCATTACTCTCACTATTGGCGAATGCACAATGATATTCACATAAATGACAGCCTAAACACCATTTTTCATTTACATATATTTTTTTCATTTCATTACTCTCCTGCGTGTTTTATTCCAAGTATATCAAGTTCAATTTGATTTAATCCAATTCCACGAAGCATTAGTCTGTTTCCTCTTAGTGCCTCAATTGAGTTAATTCCCATACCGCCCATCATCTCTTTTATTTCGTGTTCCCAAGCAGTAACTAGATTGACAAGTCGTTTATATCCCATATCAGGATTTAATCTTTTAACAAGTTCTTCTCTTTGAGTTGCAATTCCCCAGTTGCATTTACCGCCATGACAGCTTCTGCAAAGGTGACAACCAAGAGCTAACAATGCCGCTGTTCCAATATAAACTGCATCAGCACCTAATGCTATTGCTTTTACAATGTCCGCACTATTTCTAATACTTCCACCAACTACAACTGAAACATTTGAACGAATACCCTCTTGTCTTAATCTTTCATCAACACTTGCAAGCGCTAATTCTATAGGGATACCAACATTATCTCTAATACGAGTAGGTGCGGCACCTGTTCCCCCACGAAATCCATCAATGGCAATTATATCAGCGCCACTTCTTGCAATTCCACTTGCAATTGCTGCTACATTATGCACTGCTGCAATTTTAACAATAATAGGTTTTATATAATTAGTAGCTTCTTTTAAACTATCAACAAGCTGTCTTAAATCTTCAATTGAATATATATCGTGGTGAGGTGCAGGAGAGATTGCGTCGCTTCCCTCTGGAATCATTCTTGTTTTTGATACATCACCAACAATTTTCGCACCTGGAAGATGTCCACCAATTCCTGGTTTTGCACCTTGACCCATTTTAATCTCAATTGCAGATCCAGCCTCTAGATAGTCTTTGTATACGCCAAATCTACCTGATGCAACTTGTATAATAGTGTTGCTTCCATATTCATAGAAGTCTTGATGAAGACCACCCTCACCAGTGTTATAAAGTATTCCAAGTTCTCTGGCTGCTCTTGCCAAGCTTTCATGTGCGTTATAGCTGATTGAACCATAACTCATTGCTGAAAACATGATAGGGACTTTAAGCTCAAGTTGAGGTGAAACATCAGTTTTTATATTACCGTTTTCATCACGTTCAATTTTATCTTTTTTCTTACCTAAGAACGTTTTAGTTTCCATTGGTTCACGAAGTGGGTCAATAGATGGATTTGTAACTTGAGATGCGTTAATTAGCATTTTATCAAAATATACTGGTAATGGTTTTGGATTACCCATTGATGATAACAAAACACCTCCACTAGATGCTTGACGATAAACCTCTGTGATAGTTTCGCCGCTCCAGTTTGCATTTTCTTTAAAAGTGTGGTCAGTTTTAACTATTTTCAATGCTCTTGTAGGGCAAAGAGAGACACATCTATGGCAATTTACACATTTGCTATCATCAGCACACATAATATTTAAATCCTGATCAAAGCTATGCACTTCATTTGCACATTGTCTTTCGCAAACTCTACAAGATATACATTTATCTTTATTGCGAACTACCTCGAAATTAGTGTATAAAAAATCTATACTCATATTATAATCCTACTTTTTCAACACAAATTGTGATGAAAAAGATTCCTTTCTTTT
>DAMDCT010000068.1:0-11703 GCA_032091455.1 Oscillospiraceae bacterium
GAACTGATGGGCTACCTTGTTGTGGTATCATTGGAAGTTTGTTTATGCCTGATATTGATGCATGGTATCAATCAGCAACAAAACAACAAATTGAATGGTATGAAAAAGCACAGCAAATTATTGATGATCTTGTTGCACAAGTAATTCCTGACGGTTCAATAAGTGAATCCAAACTATCAGATAGTGTGAAATCAAAACTGAATCTAAACCTTGTACAATCAAAAGTCGGCACTAACCACGACTTCACAGGCTTAAATGGTGCAACAGGTAAAATCTCATGTATAGCAAGCATGACAGCCCCATACGCTCCAGGTGATACGATTAGCGTTGATGGTGTGCCATACACGATAGTCACAAACAACGGTGAGCCACTTGATGATAAGGCTTGGATTGCAGGTGTGGATTTACAGATTATCGTTGACTCTGTTGGTAAAAAGGTAAATTTTAAGTTAGGCGGTGGCGGATTACCAAAGTCATGGGAAGATAAAGTCACTGCCCTAGCTGATGAAGATATTGTAAAAGATGATGATATTTGTGTAACTAGAAAAGCTAATATAACAGAGGGGTTACAGGAAAATAATATACTAAATGAACAAACTACGAACTCTAGTATAATTTCTATGCTAGTTTCCCCAAATGACGAATATCTTATGGATATATTTAATTCTCCAACAACAACCATAGAAATTAGAAGAAAACAAGCAAATGGAACTTATTCAAAACTTAATGTCCCTACAACAATTATATCAGCACTAGGTGCAACCCCAGTTTTCATGGCATTTAACGGCACTAGTGATATATTAGCTATATCAGCACAAAATTATGCATCACAAAAAGTTTGTTTGGTTAGTCTAAATGGAGATACTGTAACGTTATTGAGAAAAACAAATATACCAGCTAGTTCATATTTATGTTTTAATTATTCAACAGATGAATTGTCTGTTAGTGATTACAATGGTAAAAGCATAACGTTATATAGTAACTATCGGACAACAGATTTAGACTACAGAAATATCACAGTTACAACTCAAACGCCATCAAATAATGTAGATGCATTTAAAGTTGTTTTTAGAGGATTAATAGCCTATGTTTTAATAGGTAGGGATGGATATAGGTACATATCCGTAGTATCTTTGTCTGCATCTGGTAGTACTATATTGCAAGAAATATCATTAGGCTACGCTACCAATATTGATTTATGTAAAGAAATGTTAGTTGTGTGCTCTAGAGTTGCACCATTTCTTAGAGCTTACAAAGTGAGTATTGATAATACACTATCAGCATTGGCAAGTCCAGTTGTCCAACCCCCTGCCATTCCCTATAATGTCAGTAAAAGTATGGATGAAAATTATATTAGCATTTCTCAATCTACAGGAAAGCCGTTAATTTATCAAGTAGGGGTTGATTTGCTAACCAAAATTGCAGATATTGAAGGCGTGTATGCAACAAGTACATACATGGATTTTACTAATGATGCTTTATTTGTTGTGGGCGTTGAAACATCTAGTGTTCCAACGCAATATTTAATATCATACGAAATAAACCCAGTAGATAAAGTCAACAAACTTACAAAACAACTACTTTATCAAATAATGCAAGGACTTAGAGGTAAAATCGGAATTGCATTGGAAACAAAATCAAAAGGACAACAAGTAAAAGGCAATTACTTTAAACCAATTAATGATAAGATAGGAGTGTAATCATGAAAACATTTTACTTACAAACAGACAACGTAAATCGTATTACTGATGTAATTGAATATGAGCATGAGGGATACAATCCAGTTGAGTTAGATACTCCACTTCCACCTAATATTTTAAGTGGTGCTTATGAGTTGATAAGCGGTAGTGCGGTTTACCGAAAAGAATGGGACAAGTCAGAGGATAAGCAACGTCTTGCAGACCTTGAAACTGCTTACGCTGAACTAATGTTTGGAGGTGCGAAATAATGGACTTTAAAATGAGAATTTTGCTTAGGGCAGTTAATCAAAGGATAGCAGACGGCGAACAGCTTGAAGCTATCCTTTTAACTTATCCAAAATTATCAGAAGATGAAATCACAATTATTAAACAGGAGGTAAATGAGTAATGGAAAAAGTAAAAGTATGGGTAATAGCATTTTTCACAGGGTTAACAAGCGTTTTGGGCATATTAGCAATACCAGTAATATTGTTGGTTGGTGCTAATATCACAGATTATGTAACTGGTTTGATGGCGGCACAGTATCGCAATGAAAAGGTTAATTCATATAAAAGCTTTAGAGGAATATTAAAAAAGATTTGTATGTGGCTTTTGGTTTTAGTTGGTTTTGGCTTAGATCAGTTATTAGTGACGTTAAGTGGAACTATTGGCATAGTTATATCATTTAGTGGCTTAATAGCTTGTTTAGTAGCTGTGTGGTTATTGTGCAATGAGTTAATTAGCATACTCGAAAATATAGCAGATATTGGTGTTAAACTTCCACCATTCCTAATGAAAATCGTTGCATACATAAAAACAAAAGTTGAAGAAAAAACAGACATTGAAAATATAGTGGAGGTAAAAGCAGATGAGTAATCAAATTAAGGGTATTGATGTTTCTCAACATCAAGGTAAAATCAATTGGGCAAAAGTAAAGGATGATGGTGTAAATTTTGCAATGATTCGTGTAGGTTGTTGTGGCTATGATGGAAATATCATACTTGACAAAACATATCATACAAATATGCAAGGAGCAATTGCATATGGTATTGATGTGGGTGTGTATGTGTATTCATACGCAAAGACTCCAACTGTCGCTAAGCTTGCAGCAGAGCAAACACTTAATTTAATCAAGCAGTATAACATAACTTATCCAGTTGCATTTGATATAGAGAATAAAGTCAACTGTATAATGTCAAAACTGCAAAACAACGCAATTATAAAAGCTTTCCTTGGTGTAATAGAAAATGCTAAATATTATGGAGTAATTTATACCTATACAAATTTTGCAAGTTGTTATCTAGATATGACACAACTTACCCAGTATGATGTGTGGATTGCCGATTATAGAGGGTTCAATGGGTATAACGGTAAATACGGCATGTGGCAACACTCTAGCAAAGGTAGGGTTAATGGTATAAGTGGTAATGTTGATATGAATATTGCTTACAAGGATTATCCTAATTTAATTAAAAATGCAGGGCTGAATAAATCACAAGCAAAACCAGTTGCTCCAACTCCTGCACCAAAGCCACAACTTCCTCCACCAAACTATAAAAATTATGTTGTAAAACATGGCGATAGTTTTTGGAGAATAGCACAACAACAAATGGGAAGTTGGACAAAGATGTATAAACTAGCTAGTTTTAATGGATTGAAGTTAACTAGCACTATTACACCAGGGCAAATATTGAAGCTACCTAAATAGAATAGAATGATGTATATGATGAAAGCCCTGCTCGATTGAGCAGGGCTTTTTGTGCGTATGTTAAAGACAAAGAAAGAGTATTATGATGGTAATAATTATATAGAAATATTTCTAATTTATTGAATTTTTTTGCAAACAGGAGTATACTATAACATAGCAATAATTCAATAATAAATAACACAAAACATATATTATACATGGAGGACAAAATATGGAAGCTCAACAAACTATTATATGGGCATTTATGAGTGAATGTGCCATTCCTGAAGATATTAATGATTTATTAGTTGAAGATGAAATTGCAGTTTCGGCATACAAAACTACACGTGATAGTGCGATATTCACTAATAAAAGACTGATTGTAAGAGATGCACAAGGTATTACTGGCAAAAAAATTGAAATTTATTCATTGCCATATTCATCAATAAATATGTGGTCAAGCGAAAATGCAGGAAAACTCGATTTAACTTCTGAAGTAGAATTGTGGACTCGTGCAGGGCACATTAAAATTAGCTTGCAAAAAAATGTTGATATAAGAAAGCTAGATAAATTAATTTCAAACGCAGTATTAAAATACTAAATATACATAATTAAAAAAATATATGTTTTGCGTATTTATTATAAAAATAATTCAAGTTTCAATTGAAAATAATTTAATGTAATTTATTAAAATATAGTTTGATGGAGGAGCTTTACATGGCAGTAGTTGAAGTAGTAAAATATGATGGCAATCCTAATACATTTGCTTGGAAATATCCAAACAGCGAATTGGGAACATGGACACAATTAATAGTAAATGATTCTCAAGAGGCAGTTTTATTTAAGGGCGGTCAAGCATTAGACGTTTTTGCAGGCGGTAGACACACACTAGAAACAGCTAATATTCCAATTTTAAATAGAATTATTAATATACCTTTCGGAGGAAAATCACCTTTTGCAGCGGAAGTATGGTTTGTTAATAAAGCTTATTCATTAGACATAAAATGGGGAACACCAACCCCAATACAATTGCAAGACCCCAAATATAAAGTCTTTGTTCCACTTCGCTCATTTGGTCAATTTGGTATACAAATTGATGATTCTAAGAAATTTTTACTTAAATTAGTTTCAACTCTATCAGTATTTGATAAAGATAGTATTATTAGATATTTTAGAGGTTTATACTTAACAAAAGCCAAAGATTCAATTTCATCATATTTAATAAAGAAACAAATAAGTGTACTTGAAATTAATGCTTATCTTGATGAATTATCTGAGCATTTAAAAGAAAAAATGTCACCTGTATTTGATGAATATGGTATTAAGCTTTTGAATTTTTATGTAAACGATATAAATGTTCCTGAAGATGATACCGCTGTTATAAAGCTAAAAAATGCACTTGCTAAAAAAGCAGAGATGGATATTATCGGGTATAACTACACTCAAGAACGTTCATTTGATACTTTAGAAGGAGCTGCAACAAATCAAAGTTCTAATCAATCAGGATTAATGGGTGCTGGAATAGGTCTTGGAATGGGTGTCGGTATTGGTGGAGCATTTGGACAACAAATGGGTGGATTAACTCAAAATATCAATACAAATAACGACATACAGGAAAATAAAAAATGTATTAATTGTAATGCTGATATGGAAAGATCTCAAAGATTTTGTGGTTCTTGCGGATTTGATACATCTGATAAAAAAGAAGATGTTCAGTCAACAGATGACAAAATCATTTGTAGTATTTGCGGTCATGCATTTTTAAAAAGCATGAAATTTTGTCCTCAATGTGGTGATATATATAAGCCATGTGTTTTTTGTGGAGCAGATTTAAAGAGCGATGAATTAGTGTGTCCAGGTTGTGGTAGAGAATTACCAAAAGCATGTGCTAAATGTGGAGCTTCAATTTATGGAGATATGAAATTCTGTCACGAATGTGGAATATCTTTAATTAAAAAATGTTCTGTGTGTAAATCAGAAATTAAAGGAAACCCAAAGTTCTGCCCTGAATGTGGTAATAAGTTATAAGGAGAGCTACTATGAATAAACATATTAATGTTATATCAGGAATTGTAATAGGAATTATTGTAATGGCTATAACATTGGCAGTATTTTTCTTAAGCAATCAAATTGAAGGTATAACCAGTATAAAATGGTTGTCACTTAGTTTCGTTTTATTATCAGAACTTGTATTATTTACAGCAGTAGTTGCTGTATTAATACATACATCTAAAACAAGCAAAGTTCTTATTTCCTCAGGTTCTATTGTTACTTTGTTTATATATTGGGTTGCTACTGTTACAAGCTCTATATTTGCAAATACTTTTAAGGGCAATATTAATAAATTTGTAACTATACAAGTGTTATTAATTGGAATAACGGCAGTAATTATAATTATTTTAGTAGCTTTGGCAAAAAAAGCAAAGATAGAAGATGAAAAAATATTAAGTAGCAGATTGTTTATGGAAGATTGTGAAAAACATTTATACATATTAAAATCCGAAAATAAGTATGCTGAATATAAAGGTAAGTTAAATAGTCTTTATGAAACAGTAAAATACAGTGATAAAAATGGTAACAGTTCAGCAGATAGTGGTATATTAAAGTCAATCAAGGATTTAGAAAAAGTAATTAAAGAAAATGAAAGTACAGTAGATTTAGAAGAAATAATTAATGAAATTGCTTCATTGCTTAAACAAAGAAAAGCGGAAGTATTACAAATTAAACGAGGAGGGTTTTAGTAATGAAATCATCAAAGCCACCAATTGCACTTAATATATTCTCAGGAAAGGTATTAAGTGTAGCAGGTTACATAATAGTTGGGTTAAATTTCATAGCTTTGATTGGGAGCGCTATGAATAAAAATTTAACATACACTGAAAGAAATTCATTGCTACTTTTGTTTGTATTTATCGGATTAGGTATTTTATTAATAATACAAGGTTCTGTAATTAAAAAACGTATTAATAGATACAGAATTTATGTAGGACTTATTTCAAATGAACATATTACTTCGATTCAAGGATTAGCTAACAAAATTTCAAAGCCATTTAATACGGTGGAAAAAGACATAGTATGGATGATGAATAGAAAATTATTTGTAAATGCACATATTGATCCAGTTACAAATGAGATTATTCAAAATAATCCTAAAGTTAATAATCAGCAATCGGATTATCCTAATATACCTATTAAATATGATACTATAAGCTGTCCAGGTTGTGGTGCATCTAATACAAAACCAACAGGAACTGTTGCAACTTGTGAATATTGTGGTTCGCAATTATAGTAGAGTAATAATATGCGTGGAAACTCCATTCCAAATAGGTTTAATAATCATTATCCATATAACCCAATCACAATACCCTTACTAACAAGTAGGGGTATTGTGATTAGTCTATTACGACTGGCGTGAAAACACCTTATGCGACGTAATTAATTACGGTTAATACTTTATTGTTAAAATATTGCAATATTCCATATAGACGAGTATAATTAGAAATAGTTATTTCGCATTAAGCTAAATAATGCGAATGTTTGATATGAATTATTTAATATTCTAGGAGTGGTGAAATGTCTTTATCAGTTAAAGAATTTACAGAAAATAATGCAATGAAAATGTGTCAATGGAAATATGATTCACCATATGATATTTATAATTGTCCTGATTGGAATACTGTAATAAAAGAGAATTGGGGTATGGCAAACGACCAAAAAAGAAAGCGAGAGTTTTTTTCTATTTATAATAATGAATACTTCGTTGGCTTTTTTCGACTGGTGAAAAATGAAGGCTACATTATGATTGCACTTGGTTTGTGTCCAGATTTGTGTGGAAAAGGATTTGGTAAAGAGTTTATGGCACTAATATTAAACACTTCAAAAATTCGGTATGGTAACACAGCACTACGATTGGAAGTGAAAAAATTCAATAAACGAGCTGCTAAATGCTATGAAAGTGTAGGATTTGTGGGAATTGATGAGTACAGCAGAAATACACCTACCGGTATGGGGGACTTCATTCTGATGGAGTGCATCATGTGAGATTATGAGTAGTAAGTTATTTCAACTACCCACCATCCATATATTAGGCATAGCTATATAAACCAATATCATAAAATACCCTTACAACCGTAGGGGTATTTGTTTAGTCTATTACGACTGGCGTGAAATGACTATGTCCAACTAAATTTATAATGAAAAATACTTTATTGCTAAAATATTGTAATTTTCGACATGGTGGGGTATACTGGAAGAAAAGATATTTTGTATAAAGCTAATAACAGGAAGTTGAAACATAGTATAATTTGTAAATGCCATACAGTTGGCATGTTTAATATGCTAATATTGATTAAAAACTGACAAAGGATGATATGAATGAATAAGCTAAGTTTAAAAGATTATCAAGAAATTAAGCAATGGATGCATCGTAATGCCAGACAGATTGAATTGACAATATGGCAGTATTATTTTGAAAACGGAAGTAAGGAAGCCGTACTTTCAGCCCTATCATTTTATCAAAATGATGATGGCGGTTTTGGTCATGCCCTAGAAGCAGATAACTGGAATCCGAATTCGTCACCTTATACCACAACAACAGCAATTAATATTTTGAAAGGAATAGAATTTGACGATACACAACATCCCATCATGCAAGGAATAATTAAGTTCTTAGAAAGTGGAGTCTGTTGCTCAGAAAACGGATGGTATTTCAATATTCCATCAAACAACGACTATGCTCATGCCCCATGGTGGACATACAACATGGAGTCAAATGCAGTAGAAGGAATAGGTGTTACTGCGGAAATAGTTAGTTTTATATTGAAATATGCAGAAAAAAATTCTAAAATATATGAGAATGCTCTTTCTATTTGTGATGTAATAATTAATAAGCTTAACACGTCTAGTTATTATGGAGATATGGGTATTGGAGGATATTGCATATTACTTGATACTATAAAACAAACTAAGTTTGAATGGCGGTTTGATTGTAACCTTCTAACAGAAAAGTTGCAAAAGTTGGTATACGATTCCATAGAAAGAGATACATCCAAATGGGTTAACTATTCAGTTAGACCTTCCGACTATATTAAATCTCGAGAAAGTATATTTTACAAGGATAATGAGGACATCTTATCAAATGAACTTGATTATATCATTAAAACAAGAATAGAAAATGATGTTTGGGATATAACCTGGAGTTGGTTTGAAAACAATGAGAAATACGCAAAGGAATTTAATTTGAGTGAAAATTGGTGGAAAGCAAGCAAAGCAACAGAAAAACTTATTCTGCTAAGAAACTTTGACAGGGTTAACATCACCCAATGAAGTAGTCGTCATAGCTTCCCATTATCCCATATAATAGGCATAGCAATATAACCCAATATCATAAAATACCCTTACCAACCGTAGGGGTATTGTGTTTAGTCTATTATGACTGGCGTGAAATCACCAGTAGTAATAGACTAAAGAAAAATACCTTTGCTAAACAAAGGTATTTTATAATACTTATATTATGTATTAAAGCTATTTCTTAATTGTAATAGAAGCCCCACATTCATTTGCATAGTCTTTTAAATCTCCGTTTACAAAAGTATAAGTGAAACTATAAGTTTTATCTCCATTAACTACATACTGAATCATTTCCATTGATACATCGTTATAAGACAATGAATAAGAAATTTTTATTGCAGGATATCCTGAAATAGTTGTAGATTTAAATTCAGTCATATCAAAAGAAGAATACATAGATTCTAGCTGTTGTTTATAAGCTTCTTTTGTTAGCTGATTGAAATTAGGATCTTTTGCTCCAATAGCTATATTGAAATTATCTGCTATTTGAGGATAACTAGAATGTACATACATAATTGGACTTTCGCTTATTTTAATAAAAGTATTTGGAAGTTTAAAAGTTATATTACTTTCAGTGAATGAAGATAAAACGGGGGCTTTCGTGCTTGCAGTAGATTTAGAACTTGCAGAAGCTTCAGAGCTTGGTGTATCAGAGGTAGTTGAAGATACTTCACTTGATGACACGGATACTTTGGAAACATCTGATGAGGTGGTATTTGATTCTTGAGTTTTACCACAACTTACGAGACTAAAAGTAATAATAATACAAATTAGGATACAAAAACGCTTTTTCATTGGTAGTCCTCCACTTTAAATAGTTATTTAATTATACCATGAATTCTTACTATTACAAGGTTTTATTTGTGGAAAATAATTCCTATGAAATAAATACTGTATTTGTATGCTACCTTGCTTATCTATATAAGCACATTTTACTATACTTCTTACTAATTTAGTCGTGTCATATCAATTTTATTAAAGTTTTTCGACTGCTTTTTTAAATCCTTTATTGTTTCGTTACTTATCTTAGTACTTAGCATAAGTCAGGAGTTTCTTGTTTTTTATCCGTATATTTTTGGGGCTTCTTTCTTTTGCTAAAAAAACTAATAGACCAAAATGTTAATATTATTATTATAACAATGGTAATGTACTTAGTTGAGTTTATCCCTGGTGTAATTAATTCTTTAAATATGTCACTAAAATAATCGCCTTCAGCTCCTAACATCCCTAGCAAACTAAACAAAAGCCACATTATAACTTTATGTACTATCTTATCACGTATATTATTATTTTTATTTATACCCATAATTCACCTTGCTCCTGCCCATCTAAAATAAATACTCAACATTGATATTTCCTTGCTTATCTATATAAGCACATTTTACTATACTTCTAATTAGTTTTGTCTTTGCTGTCATATCAATTTTATTAAATCGGTCAAGCTGTTTTCTTAAATCTTTGATAGTGTCCTGGTCTATATGATTAGGCACTATCTTTTTCATTTGTTCGGTTCTTGCCTCTACAAGCTGACTTTGTAGTGTTGTGATTTTTGATGTGAGCAGGTTGTCCACAACTGCATTACCCTTACCGATATTAGATATTAAGTTGTCTATCTGCTCTTGTATATCACTAATGGCAGAGGTTTCTATTGGTTTGTCTGCTTTTGCCTTTAGTCCTCTAGATGAAAGAGTGTCTAGATATTCTTTGCAATCCTTTACAATTGCATTTTCAAGCAGTTCGGCAGTAATCCATATGTCATTATCACACATGCCTCTATTGTGTCGGCTACGGCAAAAATAATATGCGTATGTTTTGCCACCTTTTTCAGTTGTTTTAAGTCCAAAACTATACTTGCACTCTGCACACTTTAATAACCCTGCTAAAAAGGATCGTTGGGAGTGTTTCGCTGTTTTACCTCTAGACAATGAACTTAATATACCTTGTGCCTTTAGCCATTGAGCAGATGTGATAATGGGCTTATGAAGTCCTATAACTGCACTTTGTTCTATAATCTCTGTTGCAACATTTCGATTCTTATTTTTAAAGAAGATACACATACCAAATGTACCGTCAAAATCCTCTTTGTTATTTACAATAGGGTAGCCCATTGTGTCAATATAATGGTATAGCTTTTCATCTGCACAGCACGGTGTAATATTTGCTAGCACTCGCTTTGTCGGTCCATAAGTTACCCTTTGCAGTAAGATGACCTGCTTTATTGAGCGCATGCACTATATTATAAACGCTATCTTTTGAAGTGAACATATCAAATATCTTTTTAAGTGTTTCAGCGTTTTCATTGGGAACTAGCATGGAAACCTTTTTACCGTCCAGTTCAACTTGCTTTTTATCATATCCAAAGGGAGTATTGCCACCCATAAAGCCACCTTGTTTTGCTCTGAAACGGTAGTTATCTTCAATACGTGTAGCAATCGTTTCACGTTCAAGTTGTGCAAATACCATTACAATATATATCATTGCACGCCCCATCGGCGAGGAAGTGTCAAATGATTCTGTTGCTGATATGTATTTTACATTGTTCTTTTCAAAAAACGTGAGCAGGTTTGCAAAGTCTGTAATGCTACGGCTTACACGATCCAGGCGGTACGATATAACAGCATCAATCTTGCCTGCTGTAATGTCATCAATCATGCGTTCAAAGTCAGGACGGTTTGTATTTTTGCCTGAATATCCTGCATCTTTATATATTATGACATCATCACCAGCAATCAACTTACATTGCTGTATTTGTGCTTCAAGAGAAACACTGTCCTTTTTCTCTATTGATTGCCTTGCATAAATTGCAACTGACATGAAAACACCTCCTTTATATTAGTATACCCCACTCGAAAGAATGGGGCAGTGTTTTATAGATTATTATTTGGCAAATTATTTGTGTCTTTTGATGTATTATCCCTTATTAATCTTAACGCCTCAATTATATCGCCAATGCCAACAAATAAAAAACCTAAAATAGTGCACGCTACT
>DAMDCT010000068.1:11713-14300 GCA_032091455.1 Oscillospiraceae bacterium
TAGAAACAATTTCCATGAAAAATAAACTGAGTATGAACTAAACTCACCGCCTGGAATTTCTACTATTGATAAACCTATAGAACCTAAAATGCCTACAATTATTATCCCAATACCAATTCTCTTGTATGTTTTACTTTCCATCAAGCCACTTCCTTATGTCATATTTATATAAATATACAATATCAACAAATGCTGTTATAATTTATAATGTGCTAGCACAGAGGGGAAATTCAATTATAAATGAGGTTATTCAATGGATATAAAGAAAGAATTGCTACGCATCACAGAAAACGACATTACAATTATTAATCAGCTGATTTCTTTTGCCGAGAGGTTAAAAAACGAGCATGCTCAATTAGAGTCTGCTGGTCCTCCTGACATAACTCATCAACCAATTTAATTAAAACTTCCATCTGCTTGTCGACAAGTACCGATTTACACTCATCAGTTTCATTTGCTGATGGGTGTATTTCTTTTTGCACTTTACCGAGCAGGTAATCAGTAGACACACCAAAATAGTCAGCTAGCTTTACAAGCGTATCTGACTTAGGCATTATTCCTTTTTTCCACCCTGATAAATTACCACTGCTTAACCCAAGCTCACCTATAAGGCGAGTTACATTAGTACCGTTAGCTTTACATAGTGATTTAAGATTGTCATAAAACACCAAAAACACACCTTATAAATTAGTTATATTTAACAAACATCAATAAAATGCGTAAAACCTATTGTAAAACGCAATTAACTGATGTACAATATAACCGTACTTCCAAGTATTGTTATATTGAAAAGGGACTATTTACCGATTAATCGAGCCTGACCGCTTAATAATCGAAAATTATTATCATTTTACTTGTTTTGCCAAACCACTAAAACGATTTAGATATAGTCCTTTTTTATCATAACATTTTTTTAAATACATTTCAACCAATAATTTGGAATATTTTATAATAATTGAGGTGAATATGATGGATTATTCAAAATGTCCAGCTAAACAAGATGGAGCGACAATTGATAGTATCTTAGCAAGTAAAGTTTGTAAAAAATGTCCGCAAAGAACTAGGTGGTGGACTTTTTTTAGATGGGATATTGTCTGGAAAATATCAATTGGTATAGTGATTATTCTTAGTTTAACTGTATTATTTGCTCTTCTAGTTAAATTGTTAATTGCAAATTAGTGCAATTACCGAAATGCCAATAGCCATTAGTGAAGCTACCCCATTTAATATTACAGGTATCCAAAAACGATTTTGTTCGTCTTTATACATTTGCAATGCATCTAAACCTTTAGGCAAGATGATGTAGCCATTAGCAGGATATGGTTTGAAATTTTCATTAATTGAATATTTTTCATAAACCTGCAATATGTATTCGTTTTTAATCAAATCATCAATACACATTTGCGTAATGCTAGGGCAATGAATATTAATTACAGTTTCCTGACTATTGTCTTTATTCGGTGTGGTAAGGTGCTTAAGTATTTTATAATTATATCTATTCAAAAAAACAACCTCCTTTTTTGCTATATTTTAGCATATGAAAGGCTGTAATGCAAGGAAGTGAAGAAATGAAACACAAATTAACGCCGTTGGGGTTGCGAATTATTGAAAAGCTCAATGAAAAGGGTCTAACTCAAACAGATTTCTGTAAATCAATAAATTTAGATAGTGCAACTCTTAGTCATGTAATGCGTGGACATTGCGCCAAATACAGTGATACTACTGTATTAAGAATAAGCAGCGCATTAGGCATAAGCTTAGCTGATTAACTTAAAAGTAAAGCTAACCGTAACTATATTATGACAGAAAGATAAGGTGACTACAATGTGTAAAGGCAACGGAAATATCTGTAAAACCGTTAGAACTGCTAAAGGATTGACCCAAGAAAGCGCATCGGAGTTGTTAAGCATATCCGTTGAAAGCATAAGGGCATATGAGAGCGGTCGAACTGCTGTGCCATGTGAAATGATTGTGAGCATGGCAAATGTTTACGGCGCACCCCAACTACTCAATCATTATTGTGCAAATGAATGCCCAATAGGACAGGCAAGGGGAATGCAAACAATTAATAATCGCAGTATTGAACAAATGGCTGTTACTCTTATCTCTGCGTTTAGGAATGCAGAGTCAACCAAGAATAAGCTACTTGATGTGGTGGAAGATGGCGTAATCACTCGTGATGAAATTTCAGCTTTGAATGAGGTTGTAGATGAATTGAGTACGTATGCAAAACTACGTGAAGAGCTCAAAATATTAATAGAAAAGGTGAGTACATGAAGGTAACTGATGTAAAAATTCGCAAGCTATTCAGTGAGGGACGTTTAAAAGCAATTGTATCAGTGACGATTGACGGCAAGCTTGCAGTGCATGATTTAAAGGTAATTGATAATACCCATCTCTTTGTTGCGTTTCCAAGTCGCAAGGATGAAAACGGAATGTTCAGAGATATAGTTCATCCTACTGATACGCAATCTCGCATTCTGATAGAGGGCGCAGTTTTAAAAGAATATGCAAAAGCAATCAGTCAAACGGCATAGGACAAAATGCAATCAACATAAATTTATAATGAGGTGAACTATATGGGACG
>DAMDCT010000068.1:14434-14681 GCA_032091455.1 Oscillospiraceae bacterium
ATAATGGTTTATGTTGATTAGTAAAACAAAGGGACGTGACAAAATGCAAATTCAATCAATACCATTAACAATGCAATCCACTTGCAATATTGAGCAGGTGGACAAACCATTGGCACACCGTAATCTAGCCACAATTATATTTGATGTAGCATTTAACATAGTGCGACTATTCGTGTGTATTGCCATATTCGTGTTGAGCATGGAGCTGTTTAGCACTTTAGCATACATACAGCGAGGTTATGACGTA
>DAMDCT010000069.1:0-1555 GCA_032091455.1 Oscillospiraceae bacterium
TATCCATCAACTCAAATGCAGCATGTACCTTGTTTTTATAAATTTCTAGCTTATCAGTTTCTCCAAAGCTTTTATCAATTGTGCCAACACCAAACATATCTGCACCTTCAGCGCATAATGTATGCCAATAAGACATAGCAAATTTAAGATGTTCGCTCATCTTTTTGCCAGCAATAACCTCGTCTTTATTGTAGTGCTTAAATGAAAATGGATTTACTGATTTTGCTCCCTCATATTGTACATGTGGGATTGCTGTGAAAAATTCTTTCATAAAATATCCTCCTTAAATTTGTGTGTATTTACTATTAATTTTGCTAAACTATTTTAACTACTTTATGTAAATTAAAAATTTCAAACTGGGTTATACCTAATCTAGATTATACCTAATCTTCACTTCATTTTGCGTATACATATGCTTTCTATCAGGCTTTTTGTTAGCAAAAAGCCATTCAAAAACAAGCTTAATTGAATCATACCCTTGCTTAAACGGTTGCTGACAAACTGTTGCATTTACAATGCCGTGTTTCAAATATTCTTTTATATTGTCGGTATCATCAACAGTAATTATTCTAAGCTTTTGGGCAAGTCCAAGCTCACTTACTGCCTTAATCCCACCATCAATACCACCTGCACAAAAGTATAATGCTGTTATATTATTATTTTCTTGCAGCAACTTTTTCGTTTCAATATAAGCTTTAATATCATTATCAAATGCTTCACATACTTTTACTACTTCCATATCGCTATAATGTTCTTCTATTACCTTGTAAAACCCTTTAACACGTTTTGTATGTCCAAGCATTTTATTTGAACCGGTTATTATACCGATTTTTGCTCTCCCATGTACAATCTGTCCTAAAAGTTCTGCGGCAGTTTGCCCACTCTTCAGATAATCACATCCAACAAATGCAAGTTTATCAACACCTGAAATATCAGAGTTTAATGTAATAACATCAACTCCATTATTAATAGCTAAATTTAATCTATCAGTAATGAGCTTATCATTGATTGGGGTAATAACTAATCCATTAATATTACTATTTATAAGTTCATCAATAGCACTTAGTTGTTCATCAATCTCATAACCTGTAAGTTGTTTTAAAACAACACTCACACCAAATCCTTCAATCTCTTTCGTTGCCTTTTCAATTCCTAACATAACCTTATCAAAAAAGAGGTTTCCACCGCTATTTACCAAAACACCAATGGTTAAACTTTTATGGGAATTTGCAAGAGCCTTTGCCATTACATTGGGTTTGTAATCGAGTTGTTTTGCAATCATTTTAATTTGTCTTTCGACTTCACTGTTGACGCCGCCCCTATTATTTAGAGCACGATCAACTGTTCCTCGAGATACACCTGCAAGTTCTGCAATTCCTTTTATTGTAACAGCCATAAATGAGCTCCTCTGCGATGTGTTTATTCGTGCACGAGCACGTATAACATAAAGATATAAACATATTATATTTGTAGTGTGTCAGTTTGTCAATACATTTTTTAATATTTACAGTAAATTTTAAAGGTGAGCCATAACGGCTCACCTTCTATCTAAGCT
>DAMDCT010000069.1:1565-3780 GCA_032091455.1 Oscillospiraceae bacterium
GTTCCCAAAACACATTCTCCTGTTATTGTAACTTTGGTTACATCGTCATTTGAAGGTATTGTAAACATAAGATCAGAAAGTATACCTTCTAAGATACCCCTCAAACCTCTAGCTCCTGTTTTTCTCTCAAATGCAAGTTTTGCAATTTCTTTTTTTGCATCATCTGTGAACTCTAATTCAACACCATCAAGGGAAAATAATACTTGATATTGCTTTGTTAGGGCATTTTTAGGCTCAACCAAGATACGAATTAAACTTTGATCATCAAGCTCATCAAGTACTGTGATAACTGGCAAACGGCCTACTAATTCAGGTATAAGTCCATATTTAACTAAGTCATGTGGAATAACCTTTTTCATAACATCAGCACTTTCTGCCGCTTTTTTAGAGGTTACTTCCCCACCAAATCCTAGTGTTCCTGAGTCTGCACGTTTTGAAATCACCTTTTCAATACCATCAAAAGCTCCACCACAAATGAACAATATATTTTTTGTATCAATTTGTATAAACTCTTGGTGTGGATGTTTTCTTCCGCCTTGAGGTGGAACGTTAGACACTGTTCCCTCAACAATCTTTAATAATGACTGTTGAACGCCTTCACCAGATACATCTCTAGTAATTGATGTGTTTTCAGACTTTCTTGTAATCTTATCTATTTCATCAATATATATGATACCCTGCTGTGCAGCTTCTACATCAAAATCAGCAGCTTGAAGAAGCCTTACAAGTACATTCTCAACATCATCACCAACATATCCCGCCTCAGTTAACGTTGTTGCATCTGCAATAGCAAACGGAACATCTAACACCTTAGCAAGTGTTTGTGCAAGTAGCGTTTTACCTACACCAGTTGGACCTAATAACAAGATATTACTTTTTTGAAGTTCTACATCAAGTTTCTTATTGTTAAGTATACGCTTATAGTGGTTATATACAGCTACTGAAAGTGCAATTTTAGCTTCATCTTGCCCAATAACGTATTCGTCTAAAATGCCCTTAATTTGCTGAGGTTTCAATACTTGTTTATCAGCTTTAAGCTTCTTCTGCGCCCTTGGTTTATATCCGCCTATAGCATTATCATCATCTTCATTTATCATTTGGTAGCACAAATACACACACTCATCACAAATGAATGCACCATTGCTAAACAATAATCTTTCAGCCTCAGATTCTTTTTTTCCGCAAAAGCTACATTTAGGTTGTTTTTTATCATCGTAATTTGCCATATAACTCTCCTCTTGCAGAAGTTTTCCTGCATTCTTTTTGCAATAATATTTGCTTGTGTCTTATTTTTGATATTACTAGCGTTTAGTGATAACCTTGTCTATAAGTCCATACTCCGCTGCAACATCAGCATCCATGAAGTTATCTCTTTCACAATCTTTTTCGATTACTTCAATTGGCTTGCCTGTATTTTCAGCTAAGATTTTATTTAAACGTTCTTTTGTTTTTAAAATTCTTTCCGCTTGAATTTTAATATCAGTTGCTTGACCTTGTGCTCCACCTAAAGGTTGATGAATCATAATCTCACTGTTTGGAAGTGCATAACGTTTGCCCTTTGCACCACTTGATAGCAAGAATGCGCCCATAGATGCCGCCATGCCAATACATATTGTTGATACATCACATTTTATATATTGCATTGTATCATATATTGCCATACCTGCAGTGATAGAGCCACCTGGGCTATTAATGTATAGGTTTATATCTTTGTCTGGATCTTGACCTTCCAAATATAAAAGTTGTGCTACAACTAGGCTTGAAGTTACGTCATTAACTTCATCACAAAGCATGATGATACGGTCATTTAGTAGTCTTGAATAAATATCATATGAACGCTCACCACGGCTTGTTTGTTCAATGACCATTGGTACTAAGCTCATTTTAAGACCTCCATTATTATATTATTTGATGTATGCTAGTAATGTTTAGTCTGATAAAAAAATCAGACTAAACATTATTATACAAACTATTACTATTTAATTATTGCTGTGTCTTTAATAAGATCAATTGCTTTGTTTACTGCAAGGTCTTTTGCAAACTCAGATGCAGGAATAAAGCTCTTAACTTTTTCAATCTCCATCTTGTAGCTTTCTGCAACTTTTGCATACTCTGCTTCAATTGCTTCATCATCAACCTTAATGTCCTCAAGCTCAACAATTTTCTCAAGTGCAAGACGAATTTTAACTTGTTTTTCAGCTTGTTCTTTAAATGT